>CAINVS010000172.1 GCA_903854205.1 uncultured Bacteroidota bacterium
AAAATTTCTGCAGACTACTTGTATCCGATTGTATGTGGGTGCCGGGCTGCCCGGTCGTTATTTTTGGAATTCAAGTGTTGGAATGTTTCTGGCTAAGGAGTTCTACAGAATTCACAATTTTGTAAAATACAGAAGAAAGACCTAATTGAGGATTGTACAAGCTAAAAAAACTTTGGAATTTTTAAAAAAACAAAAAACCCCGAAGGTTAATAACCAACGGGGTTTTTTGTTGAGGTCGGAAGCGGATTCGAACCGCTGTACATGCTTTTGCAGAGCATTGCCTAACCGCTCGGCCATCCGACCGATAAAACTTGAACCCTAATTGCAAGCAATAATAAGTTCAAATTTTAAGAAGCATTGCAAATATAAGGCAATTTTTTATTCCTGCAAATATTTTATTTAAAAAATTCAAAACAAAAACATTTTTTCAATCCTTTTCAACACTGTCAAAAGACTCTGACACAGAATTTATCAGTTTCCATTCGATTTCATCAAAGAGACTGTCTATGAAATGTTCGAATAGAACCAATTCCTTTGGCGCATCGTTTCTATTGTAAACAACTTTTTTATCTGTGCCGTTAAAAACACTGCTTACACACATAGGAAAATCGGCTATACCCCTACCCGATTCCGGATATTTATCGGCAAAATCCATATAATGGATTTGTGCAGCGCGATCATAGATCTGCATAATTATTTCCTTATCCACTCTTGTTTCATATTTACCTTTTTTGGCAACATTTGCATAGCCAATATACTCAGCATAGCCGCTTGCATAAATTCTTATTTCATAATGCCGACAGGCGCCATAGCATGGTGTGCGAAGCAAAGAAGCGACAAGTACAGTATCATAATTGACAGGCGGCGGCAGTGCAGCAATACTGTCAGCTTTGTGAATACTGTCAAGTCTGGCCTGCTCAGACATAAAGGCAATCCGTTCTTTTTCTGCAGCAATTAGAACAAGACTATCTTTTTCTCTTTTTTCTTTTTCAATTTTCGTTATGCCTTCTTTGTTCAGAAAGGCAGTTCTGCAGGAAACGTTTAGAAAAACAGCAAATATTAGTAATAAACAGATTCGCATTATTTATATTTTATCGTTTTATAGTATTATAAATCTGAACTACAGCTTTTTGGGCAATTGAATTCTAAAGGTTGTACCCTGATTGATGACTGACTGCTTTACAAATATTTTACCGCTGTGGTAATTGGTAACTATTCTTTTACAAAGTGAAAGACCCAGGCCCCAACCTCTTTTTTTTGTAGAAAAACCCGGTTTGAAAACTTTATAGAACAGAGATTTAGGCATGCCTTTTCCTGTATCGCTGACATCTATAAAAACAAATTTTTGATTTTCTGAGACCTCAACTTTTATTTGACCCTTGCCGTCCATGGCATCCAATGCATTTTTGAGGAGGTTCTCAATTACCCAGTCGAAAAGCAGCGGATTGATATTCACATCCAACTCCTGATGAGTGTTGGGATCGGGAAAATCAAAGGTAACTTTACGTGGGGCACGCTGACGAATATAATTATAGTGCTTTTGCAGGCGATCGTAAATATTGTGCAGGCTGAGTTCCGGTTTTGCGCCAATTTTAGAAAATCTTCCGGCAACAATTTCAAGCATTTCCAAATCCAGATACATTTCATCTGAAATCATTTGAATATTATTGTCATCTGGATACATTGATCTCAGATTTTCAATCCAGGCAATAAGTGAAGTCAATGGTGTGCCTAACTGATGAGCTGTTTCTTTAGCCATTCCTACCCAAATCCTTTCCTGCTGAGAACGTCGCAACGCACTAAAAGAAAGATAAGCAAGTGCAATAAAAAGAAAAAGCAGCCCAAACTGAATATATGGAAACCACAGCAGATAGCTAATCAGATTGGACTGTCGATAGTAAATATAGTTTTTGATGGAAAATTCTTTTGATTCAATAAGCACAGGTTTTGTTTCCCGGCGAAGTGCAGCCAATTCTTTTTGAAAAAAGGCTTTATCTTTTATTAAATCATAGCCATAATTCTTAGCATCCAAAATATTGTTGTCGCCATCTACCAGAATCATCGGAACATTCTTATTCCCCTCTATTATTTTACTCTGGAAAGTAATATCGCAGGCCGGATCAATCGTCATCATGCTCATTTGAGCCTCTGCAATCTTTTCCATTCCTCTTCGTTCTTCAACTTTAAGTTGCTCGGCAACATTAAGTGTATAGTATACTGAATAAATAACGATAAAGAGTCCGCCAATAATCAGAAAAATCCTTAAAGTTAGGGATTGTAGAAATTTTGAGAAATTAAAAATGCGAAACATGCAATATTTAAATTTTATAATGAGCAGGAACTGCATCGGATTACTTGGATTCAAAGAAGCTTTTAATGTTAAAAAACATCTGAACTGCCCATAAATCATAATGACAGGAAAGGTATAACTTTTTTGCTAAATAATTCATAATTTTTGTTGAATCTATGGACATTACCGAAAATAATACTTAAACTTGTACTCAAATTGAACTGCGGTGAAGATGCCTGTAAATCAACATTATTGATTTCTAATTTCACGGTAGGATAAATTTAATATCATCAAAGAATTTATTTTCCTGTATTTCAAAACATTATATAAATTTTCCAAATAAAAAGTATGACAAACAAAAATTCAATCATTTTGCTTCTCGCAATGTTTTTGTCAATTGGATTTTCTGCCAATGCTCAAAAAACGGCATTGCTTTACGCTGAAGAGTTGTATGAAAAAGAATTAATAGATTCTGCAATTTATCATTTCGAAGTGGCTTTGGGCCAAAATCCTTCAAATTTTGAATTGCAGCAGCGTCTTGCCGGTCTTTATCAAATGACCAATCGTCCGGCTAAAGCATCAGCCTTATATGAACAGCTGATTAAATCGCCAAAAACAGGTTTTCAGACTTGGTTTGATTATGCCTACACCTTAAAAATGGAAGGTAAATATGATAAGAGCCGCAGTATACTTATGCAGCTTAAATCACATTCGGAAGTGGTGGGCAATGGTCCTGCTATTCAATTGATTGAATACAATATAGTTTCCTGTGATTTTGCTTTGGAAAACAAGTCAAAAATACCTGCATTCCATAAGATTGCAAATGAAAAGACTATAAATTCTACCGCTTCAGAGTTTTCCCCATTCCTGATTGGCAATCAGGTTTATTACGCTTCAAACAGAATTATAAATAACGTTTATGGGGATCCCAACAGTTTTTCTGACCCCAATTCTGACTATATTTTTACTGTTGCCCGCAAAAGCCTCAAGGAGCTTTTAAAACCGACCCTGCTCCATAACCGACAAGATGAGAAATTTGTTTCGGATGCGGCAGATCTAGCACCTTTATGTTTCAGTTCCGACGCTAAAAGAATGGTAAGCTCTTCCAACAGTTTTTCAGCCGGACTGCGACATCCCTTTTCTCCCGGCAACGGACGTATTTTTCAACTCAGTATAGCAGAACTTGCTTCTGTTACAGATTTGCCAAAATTGAAAAAGATTGAGTTTGCCAATACTGCAGCCAATGTTCAGGCAGGTTTCCCATTCCTCAGCAATGACGGTAAGTCTTTATATTTTGCTTCAAACGGCAAAGGACTTGAAATCAATTACGGCGGATTTGATCTCTATGTGTCATATTTTGTGAATGGCGAATGGACAAGTCCCAAAAATTTAGGTGCAACCGTAAATGGACCCAGTAATGAAGTCTCTCCTTTTATAGATGATGAAGGAATTCTATATTTTGCTTCAGATGGACACAAAGGTTTCGGCGGTTTCGATATTTTCCGTTCCGAAAGTTCCGGAACTAACTGGACAGGCTTACGCAACCTCGGTTTCGGTATCAACAGTTCTTCAGATGATTTGTATTTTGTTTATGAATTTGCCAATGAAGTAGCTTATTTCTGTTCAAACAGAAGCGGCGGATCTGGAGACTATGATATCTACTCTGCAATTAAACTCGGCGATCTTTCCATGATGCCCAAAGTAATTGCTGAAGAACCTAAAAACTTGGCTTCTTCTGAAAAAATTGTACCTGAAATTAAAGAAATCAAAACAGATATTGTAAGTACAGAAAGCAAAACTTTGGCTAATCCCAATGGAAAATCTACTGAAACAAAGAAAATAGATGATCAGGCTTCGGTTGATAAAACCAAAAAAATAGACGATCAGGCATCAGTTGATAAAACCAAAAAGATTGATGAACTGGCTGCAAGTGAAAAAACAAAAACCGAAACAAACACGCTGAATCGACTGCCTTGCGCGGATAATGTATATATTGGCGCAATAAGTGACGGCTCAACCAAACAGCGGATCGAAGAAGTTTGGGTCTATGTAAAAAATATGTCAACCGGTGAGGAACGTAAGGTAAAAACCAGTAAATATGGTGAGTACTCTATCATTCTGGATTCTCAGACACAATATGAAATCCGATGTTCCAGACAGGGTTATGAAAATTATACTTTTGACATCTTTACCGGTGACGGAGAAAAAAGAACCCTGCTGAGTGAGCGTACAATGGCACGTGCAGTTACAAATACTCTGCCCGTTGAATTGATGGTCGAAAATGGTCTTGTTGCCCGTGGCGTTACTGCAAATACAGAAACCTTTGTTCGCGGTCCTCAAGAAGGTAAGGCAATTCCAACTGCAGGTTATCAGATTCAGGTAGGTGTTTTCAAAGACATCAATCAAACCACTCAGAAAGAACTTGCAAATCTGGCAAATATTATCACTGAACCTTACAAAGACGGTTCTGCTAAAATATACAGATTGGGTATATTTGCTGACGAATTGCATGCCAAGGACATTTTGAGCAAAGTTCAGGGAATTGTAGGGCTTGAAAAATCTTTCATCAAAAAAGTAGATCTTCAAAACCGTACAACTTCTGACCGTATGAACAGTGATCTGATGCTGGTTTATCCAAAATACAATATTTGGAAAGAAGAGAAAAAAGAAACAGTTATTAAAAAGTCTGAAGATCCTAAAAAAGGGGAACTGAACATTGAAAAAGAGCCTAAAAAAACGGACACTATTGCTGTAGAAACCAAAATACTTGAGGTTAAGAAAACAGAAACTGAAGTTAAAACTGACAATAGTGTTAAAAAGGAAAGCGGCAAAGCTGATATTAAAATTCAGCTCGGCGCATACAAAGATCCTTCAAAAGCACAATTGCCGGATTTGTCAGAACTCGGCACACTTGAAATGATCAGAATTGAAGAAAGCGGACTTACCTGTTTCTACCTGAGCGGATATAAAACGCTTGATGAGGCAAGAAAAGCTCTATCTAAAGCTAAAGAAAAAGGCGTTGAGAAGCCTTTTATCGTAGCCTTCAAAAATGGTAAAAAAGTAGACCTCAGTGAGGTTGAAAAATAAGATATCAATTTTTTTAAAAATCATTATATTGTGGTTTCGGCACTGTTCGGGACCACAATATTTTTTAACATTATAATTATAGACAATGTCAGATACAATTTATACGGAATGGCTTGCTTCAGATGATCAGGGACTTTGGGAGCAGGCATATCTGAATTATGTCGCAGCAGGAAAAGTTGCAGTAGATGAATGGATCTTGGAATGGCTCAAAAATAGAATAAAATTGCCGGCATCTAAAGATTACAGCCTATTTAGCCCCAATGAACTTATTAATGAAGCACTTATGGGTGTTAAAATTAAACTGATAGTTTTCAGCAAAGTTAAAGAAAGAATCCTAAGACTCGAAGTCTACAGATCCGGAGATTATCATCCATATTACGAAATATCTCATAGTCCGGATGCGCTAAATTCCAGATTTGAGTCCATTGGCAATCCAATTATTGACACCCCAAATTACAGAATTTGGGAGGAATACCTATTCTACAAATTGTTCTCAGAAATTTTATTTGATGAGGGCGGATTGGATGCGATAATTGAAGGTGTGCATAGTCATCATTAGGTGTACAGTTGTGCTGATTTGATGATCCCGTCTTGGGCTATTCAAACTGCAGAATGAAAATTCACCACAGATAACACAAATTTTCACAGATTTTAGAAAATAAATATGTTAACAAAAGTTTATCTGTGAAAATCTTTTAATCTGTGGTAAAAAAATAAAAACAAAATGACCCAACTGCCAAACTGCTCCTAAGAAAAAATTCACCACAGATAACACAGATTTGCACAGATTTTAGAAAATAAATATGTTAACAAAAGTATTATCTGTGAAAATCTTATAATCTGTGGTAAAATTATAAAAACAAAATAACAATCATGTCGCACGATAAACAGCAACTGGAACAACAACTTTGGAACATAGCCAATACCCTGCGCGGTAAAATGGATGCCGATGATTTCAGAGATTATATATTGGGATTTATTTTTTATAAATACCTGAGCGAAAAAATGGAGGATTATGCCAATACCATTTTAAAGCCCGATAACATCAGCTACGAAGAGGTTGAACAGCATGCCGCAAGTGAGGAACTGCTTGCAGCAGTAAAAGAAGAAGCACTGGATAAACTGGGCTATTTCTTAAAACCATCCGAATTATTTGGCGAGCTGGCGCGCAGAGGCAATGCCGAAGGCAAAAGCAAATTCATTTTGGACGACCTCACAAAGGTGCTCAACAGTATTGAACAAAGCACGATGGGATCTGAAAGCGAAGAAGATTTTGGCAACCTCTTCGAAGATTTGGATCTGACAAGCAGTAAACTGGGCAAAACCGAAAATGATAAAAACGAACTCATCGTCAAAGTGCTTTCGCATTTGAACGAAATTGATTTCGATTTGCAAAATACAGAAAGCGATGTTTTGGGCGATGCCTACGAATACCTGATTGGAAAATTTGCAAGCGGCGCCGGCAAAAAAGCAGGTGAGTTTTATACACCACAGCAGGTAAGCAGCGTATTGGCCCGCCTGGTGACAGTTGATAAAACCAAACTAAAATCGGTCTATGACCCTACCTGCGGATCGGGTTCGCTCTTGTTGCGGGTGGCCAAGGAAGTAAAGGAAGTGTCGGCCTTTTACGGTCAGGAAAGCAATCCTACTACTTTCAACTTGTGCCGTATGAATATGATCATGCACGATGTGCATTACAAAAAGTTCGACATCAAAAATGAAGATACCCTGGAGCGTCCGCAACACCTCGACCTGCGTTTTGAGGCGATTGTAGCCAATCCTCCTTTTTCTGCCGAGTGGAGCGCAAGCCCCCTATTTATGAGCGATGACCGCTATTCCGCATACGGGCGACTTGCCCCAAAAGGCACGGCCGACTTTGCCTTTGTGCAGCACATGGTGCATCAACTGGACGATAACGGTACGATGGCCTGCGTATTGCCGCATGGTGTTTTGTTCAGGGGCGGTGCCGAGGGACATATACGCGAGCATCTGATAAAGGATAAAAATTACCTCGATGCCGTCATTGGTTTGCCTGCCAATATCTTTTATGGAACAAGCATTCCTACCTGTATTTTGGTCTTGAAGAAAAAGCGCGCACAGGAGGATAATGTTTTGTTTATTGATGCGAGCCAGCATTTTGAAAAAGTAAAAACACAAAATGTATTGCGGCCCGAGGATATTGAAAAAATCATTGATGCCTACAAAAAACGCAGCAGCGAAGCCAAGTACAGCTATGTTGCGAGTTTAACAGAAATTGCCGAAAACGACTACAACCTGAACATTCCGCGCTATGTGGATACCTTTGAAGAGGCCGAAGCTATTGATTTAAAAAGCCTAAGCAAGGAACTAAAAAAGCTGGAGCTGGACATAAAAGGCAGCGATGCAACAATAGCAGATTTTTGTAAGGAATTGGGCATTGATACACCTTTTTAAATTTATGGAAATGGAAATAGTAGATAAAAAAAATATGCTTGTGCCTAAGCTGAGGTTTACGGAGTTTGAAGGTGATTGGTCAATTAAAAACATGGGCGAGCTTGGAAGTTTCATGGGTGGAGGAACTCCTACTACTAGCATAGAAAAATATTGGATTGGAGATATACCATGGATTTCAAGTTCTGATCTATTTGAAGATGATCTTCATAATATTAATATCCATAGATATTTAAATAACGAAGCTATATCTGAAAGTGCTACAAAAGTAATTCCTAAAAATAGTGTGCTTTTAATTTCGAGGGTTGGTGTTGGTAAATTAGCGATTAATAAAACTGAATTGTGTACGAGTCAAGATTTTAGTAATTTTATTCCTAATCATTGTGATAGTTATTTTATTGGCTACTTTTTGTTAGCAAGAAAAAATCTATTAATTAATTTCGCGCAAGGTACTTCCATAAAAGGATTTACAACTAGTGATATTAAATCACTAAAAGTATCAATCCCCTCCCTCCCCGAGCAACAAAAAATTGCCTCCTTTTTATCTGCCGTAGATGAAAAAATACAGCAGCTCAGCCGCAAAAAAGAATTGCTGGCGCAATATAAAAAAGGCCTGATGCAACAACTCTTCTCGGGAAAGCTACGCTTTAAAGATGATAATGGGCAGGAGTTTCCGTATTGGGAGGAGAAAAGGTTGGGGGAGGCATGTACTTTCTTTTCAGGAGGAACACCTTCAAGTACTAATAAGGAATTCTATTCTGGAACTATTCCGTTTATTGGGTCAGGAAATATCTACAATTCGGAGGTAGACAGTTTTATTACTGAAGAAGCTTTAAATAGTTCATCTGCAAAAATTGTTGATAAAGGTGATTTGTTATATGCACTTTATGGCGCCAACAGTGGTGAGGTAGCTATTTCAAAAATTACAGGTGCAATAAACCAAGCGATTTTATGCATTCGAAGTAACGAGAATATTGAATATTTGTATTATATTCTTTTGCTTAATAAAGATAGAATAGTTGCAAAATATTTGCAAGGAGGTCAAGGTAATTTATCTGCTAATATTATTAAGAAATTAAAATATAAATTTCCATTAAAGGAAGAACAGCAAAAAATCGCCAACTTCCTTTCAGAGATAGACAGCAAAATAGAAAATATGGCAAAACAAATCACAGAAAGTCAAAATTTTAAAAAAGGATTATTACAACAGATGTTCATTTGATAATTGTTAATTGTTTACGGAATTTATTATTTTACAGGGTACTACAATCAGCGAAATACAAATTAGCTGGTTCACAAACAGCTTCTGAG
>CAINVS010000173.1 GCA_903854205.1 uncultured Bacteroidota bacterium
AGTTCGATTTCGAAACCATAAGACTACGGGGCATGTAAAAACGCTGTAGCTCGATTTGAGAGGACTTAGGTCCTCTTTTTTTGTATCGGGCAATTAAATTATCAACCCAATATCTTAAAGTTTTATGCCGATCGATGGCTTTATAGTCGGCTAATTTAAGTATCTAATGCAATCTGGATGTAGTATTCCAACTTTTTGTTAGTCTTTTTATTTTGAAATGATTAGGTGTTTTCGCAAAAGTTTTTTTTTAAAATTTGAGATTGTTATAAATTTTAATAATTTTACTTTTAAATTTAATTTATGACTGTTTCAGGAACTTACAAATCAGGTAAAACAAATCTAATCCTGTTTTGAAATTTCATATAAGCAGTGAAGAAAATTAAAAAATTAATACTAAAAATACCAGAAATGAAATTACTTACAACAGTCGCTTTTATTTGCTTGTTTACCCTTTCAGCATTTTATTCAACAGCATTTGGACAAGCAAATTCAGTAACCTTTTTCCAGAAAAATGGCTTATGGGGCTTGAGGCATGACACAAAAGGGAAAATTATCGTTAAACCTAAATACAGCAATAAAGAAAAACCTTGGTTTGGTGGTTTTAGCGATGACTTAGCAGTTGTAGAAAAAAATGGAAAATTCGGTTTAATTGATAAAACCGGTAAAGAAATTGTTCCCATTCAATTTGACGCTATCAATAATGTTCATTTCGGTAACATTATTCAGGTTAGTAAAAACAACAAATGGGCACTCCTAAATATATCTACACAAAAAGAAATATCGACGATGACATACCAATCTTTTGAGTATGTTAATGGTTTTTGTTCTATCGATTCGGATGCTTATGAAAATGGTTTCTTTTTAAAAACCAAAAATGGGGAAAGCGGCAAATGCGGTTTAGTTAAGGTAAATGAATCATCGGTCAATGAAATTCTTCCAATAGAATATAACGAAATCATTGCTATTGGCAACATCATAATGGTCCGTCAAAACGACAAATGGGGCTGCTTTGATTGCAACAACAACCCAATTATACCAATAAAATACAGCTATATTGAGTTTTATCCAAGGCTTGATTTGTTTTTGGTAGGCAGCGAAGGTGGCAAAAAAGTAAAGAATTCAGAATGGTCTGATGACCGTTACTATTCCGGCGGTAATTGGGGGTTTTTAAACAAAACAGGTAAAGAATTTGTAGCATTGCAATATGACTATGTTCGTCCAAAACCCGATCGAAAAAAAGAGAGCGAAGGCCCTGAACTTGTCAAAGTAGGTAAAAATAATAAATTTGGCCTCGTCGACCTGAATGGAAAAGTTATTATTCAATTAAAATATGACGAAATTGACGATAACATTTACAGCTTTAACGATTTTATGGACATACTTCCCTATTCCGATGAAAACGGATTGTTCAAAGTAAAGTTAAATGGGAAATGGGGAATGATAAACAGCGATGATAAAACCATAATTCCCATATTTTATGATAAAATAGAATATTTATCTGAAATCTATGAGGCAACTTTAAATGATGAAATTACAAATTTTGACAAAACAGGAAAAAAATTAGAAAAATAATATCGCTTATGTTCAAAAATCTATAATCATCTATTTGAAATAGTTGAAACAGAGTTATTATATCATAAAAACGAACTTATAAACTTTTCAGAAACCTGAATTATCTAGGATAGAACCGAAAAGCTATGGTTTATTACAGATGAAAATGGAATATGTAAATTAAGTGGAACAATCTATACCGAGTGAATGCCAAAAAAATAAAAAAAGTAGCCAAAAAAAATATCACCCAAGAAATCACAGGATTTTGATTTGAGTTATTCACCCAAACTCCACTACGGGTCTGCCCATCTGCACCCTGATTTGCTTCTGCGTAGCGTATGTCTTTGATGTCAGGATATTCTTTCAATTTTATCTGCACAGCTTTGCGCTGAACTTCCTTTTGACAACTCCGGAGATATCGACAATAAGTTAGAAAGCTATTTAAATTACCACTCATATCTAACTTTTGGTTTCGGCAAAATTATATTCATTGCGAAATGTCCAAATTTTAATATACCTGATTTGACAATAGAATTGAACTTAAATTCCTAACCTTTTGACTTATAAAAATTACCTTTTCAGGACCCTTACCACATCAAAAACTTAAAATACTGCAGTACCCCATCCTGTTCAAAATAGCTGAGACTGCCGCTTTCATAACGATGCGTGATATGTTCCATCAGTTCTCTGATGTCGTAATGATGCCCATTATAGACACGCATATAAAAAATACCGTTCGGTTTTAGCAGCGCCTCTGCCCTGCTCAGACATTGCAGCATAGCTTCATAATCGGGCAGAACATGCAGGAGATTGACCATCCCAACAAAATCAAATTTTTTGTCAGGGTACTCCTCAAAAAAATCGCGGATATCAGTACCCAAATGCAGATGTTCTCCAAAAGTCTCATAAAACAGATCCCGATCGCTGATAATCGGCTGATGAGCAGCCCCGACCTGTTTGTAAATCAGTCGGTACAATTCATAAAAATCCTTTGGTGCCGCCTCTTTCAGTTTGGGATTATTGCCTATAAATTTTTCCAGCGCTTCCGATTCTATTTCCAGATCCACACCCCAAAATTCTTTGAAATTAAAACGGTGATACAAGGGGAAAAACAGCGCCGGAAATCGGCAGCCGAGATCCAAAACTGATCCGTTTTCTATAGCAGCGATTTTCTGCATCAGAGGGTGTTCTGCCGAGGTTTTGAACAACAAAGTACCTATGTGGGAATCCTCCTGCGGAGAGGAAATGCGGGTTATTTCTGAAATCATATTGGTATGTGTACTTTGGTAGGTGGTAGAGAGTAGAGGGTACTTCTACTGATTATTTGGTACTTGGTAAAGGGTATAGAGTATCATGTCTAACTTAAAGATGTCAGGGCTACGCCCCTTTGCCTTGCTAATGATATTTTTTCTACGAAGATGTCAGAGCTACGCCCCTTTTATGCAAAATTTAGGGCTACATCCTTCATAGAAGAAAATGCCCCGATTGGGTTCTATTTAACTTGCACCTTTGGCGCTACAAAGATATCGCTCCGATGGAGCTGAAAGTTTAGCAAATTAATAGTTATACATCTTCAAATTAAAGAGCTCTCTCGTCTTTGGGACGAGATCGGTTCTCAAATTACTTACTAATTTTCAAATCTTCAAATCCTTTAGCTATTTACTAATTTTCTAGCCCCTATTTTACTGGTTACTGTCTACTAATCTTCAAATCTCCAAATTTTCAAATCATTTAATCTCCTCCCCCACAACCTCCGCA
>CAINVS010000174.1 GCA_903854205.1 uncultured Bacteroidota bacterium
GTTCCAGCGAGCAGCACCTACACCGGCATTGTGGTAAATAACGCCAGTTTCTTTGGTTGACTCAAGGCTTAATCCGTAAAATTCAAATTCCGATTCTACGGCATCATTTTTTACCACATGAAGGGTCATTTTTCTGTTCCTGATTGCAGGAATATCAACTGTAATATAAGGTGTAGTAATCGTTTGATCGATGATAACAGGTGTATGCTTTCCGTCAATTTCAACAGTCAGGTCAAAACTTTTTTCGCTTTGTTTGCAAAACAGTTTCAGCCGGGTATATTCCGCAGGAACGTCGGCTACAAAATCAAAGGTCATAGATGCCGGACTCAGCTCTGTGCGGCAGGTCATACCGCGAACACCCATTGGGAGCTTTGGCAGCATCGTGAAACCTCTTTCGGAGGTCCAGGTACCCGTATGTGTACTTATGTATTCTACAGAATTATAGGATTTTGCAGTAGAGTAGGGGAACATCAGTCCGCGACCGGCATCTCCGTGAACTTTATGAAAGCGTTTGCGGATCGTACCCGGAAAAGCCTCGTGCTGACAGTGGGAATCACCAAAATGTAGAACAGTGAGCTTTTCTTTGTCAGTTTGCTTCCATTTTTTATAAAATGTGGACAATGCATCAGGACTGTAAAATTGCAGCATATTCAGCTCCGGATGTAACCAGGGATAATTGGAAATATCAACAGAGGGTGCAGGGACTGATTCGGGTTTTGGCTGTGCAAAAGCAGTAAGCGAAACCAAAAGGCCAATGATCGATAAGCAGCAAATTTTCTGCATAATTCTATTTTTTTGTTAAGCGCAGTAAGCTATTGATTACATTCTATTGCAATCCGAACAACTGCTGCTTGTGTTAATAATGTTCCCAACACAGGGCTTTCTTTATCCGCCATTTCCCAAAGAGTCTGTTAGTTTTTTCTCTTTGTTGGAGGTCGAATTTTTAACGTTATTTTTCTTAGTACTTTTACTTTTGTTTTCTTCTTCCTCTTTATTATCCGGATCCTTTTTTTCTAATTCTTTCTTATGTTTTTCCAATTCCTTAGCCATCAGCTTGCCTTCCGGAAACATTTCTTCCAAAGAAGGTAAGGGGTGCGCTACACAGACTGTTTCATTTTTGGAAATAGATTTTATCATGTCCATGTGAGACTGTGTATTGGCCGAAAAACTGTTGTGGAAAATGACCAAATCCGTAATTTGATTTTTTTCAATAAAATCTTTCAGGTTGCAGCTGAAATATCGGTAGTCACCAATATAAGTGCGTTCAAAATGAGAAACAAAATAAGGCGAAATGGCGTTCCCAAAGGAATTTTTCAAAATAAGCACCCTTCTGCCGTTTTGCTGTTTGGAAACAACACAAAGGGCAGGTAGGTCACCCCCAAGAAAAACACCATAAGCATTTCCGCCCTTTGCCATGTCGACATAAAGACTTGATTTTCGGATAAGTCCGTAGCCATTACCATAAAGTTGATAAGCCCTGTAACTGACAGGCACTTTGTGGTAAACAACAGAGTCTTTGTTTTCCTCTAAACGTTTATCCCGCGTACTTCTGTATAAGGTTCCCAAAAAGTTTGGTATCACATTGCGCTGCATCGAGGACAAAGGTACAGGAGTTATCCCAGCCGATTTACAGAAAGCAACATAAGCATAATATGCGCCAGTTCCTGTCCAGTGGTGATCTGTATTAAAGAAAATATACTCATCCTTATGTTTAAATAATTCAGAGGTTACATCAAAAGACTTTACGCTGGGGTCCAAATATTTATAAATGGTATCAATATTTTTTCTTTCAGAGATCTTTTTGTTGATGTATTCGCTTGGCAGATAAAATTCGCCATGAGTGGGGGTTACACCCATGTAAACGTTAACATGATCGGGCAGTGATTTTCTAATGTCATTGACAACTTTTGCTGCATAGATTGCAGTTCCTCTCCCTCCGCCAAACATTTGAATAGCCATGCCATTGTAAATAAGCAGCCCTTGGCTCAGACTTTTAATGTCGGCCACATCGCCGTCATTGTGGAAGTTTACGTTTTCTGTGTTACTGCTGTCTGTTTTAGTACTGTCTTCATTGTTCAAATTTTCTGTACCGGCGTCAAAATCGATGCTCTTGTTATAAAAAGCCACATCTTTAGAGATAATGCCACGATACTGTTTGATCTCGAAGGCCAATTCTACAAAATGATCACGGAAGGGAAAATTGTCTGAATAATAACGGTCGATACTGTCAACAAAAACGCCGGACTTCAACTTGTCGAGACTGAAACCGGGAAATTTGCAAAGATCTCTCTTTTCAAATTCAGATACCGCCTGTTTGGGCATTACAAAAAACAGCACACCCATTGCCGCAAGCAGCAGGGTAAAGATGATGTTATTGAGGCGATATAAGAAGCTGCTGAGCATAATTTGTATATAATAGCGGACTTTCAGTCCGGCTTTTGTTTTATTAAAATTTTAAAGGAAATGTTAGAAACGGAAATAAATGAAGGGGTTATAGGTAGAACCAACCAACAGTGTTATTGACAAAAATAACAAAACTATTTGAATTCCCGTAACACTCAGAAAGTATAAAATAGGAGCTCTCTCTCTCAGTACCTTTTCGAACCATTTTGAAAAAATGGGGTAGAGCGGCAAACACAACAGGAAAGTAAGGATTAACCAAAACAGATGGTTTTGCAGAACCAGATTCAATTTAAAACTCCAAAGCTCATTGCCGCTGATTCCAATCATAATACTGAGGAAATGCAGCAGCCTTTCCATGTCTACAAAATAGAACAGTGCCCATCCGAAAATAGCTGCAATCAGCAGGTAGATATGTCCAAAGATTGGTATTGCTTTGATGACTCTACTGAGGAAAAGCCTTTCAATCATAATAAGTATGCCATAATATAGCCCCCAAAGTACAAAATTCCAACTCGATCCATGCCAGAGACCGGTGAGTGCCCAAACTATAAAAAGGTTGAAATAGCCCCTCAGTTTACCTTTTTTGTTGCCGCCCATAGGTATGTAGACATAGTCACGGAAGAAAGTTCCGAGTGACATATGCCAACGGCGCCAGAAATCAGTTGCCGATTTGGCAATATATGGGTAATTAAAATTCTCAAAATAATGAAAACCCACAGTTCTGCCCAATCCGATTGCCATATCGCTATAGCCGGAAAAGTCAAAATATATCTGTACAGAAAACATAATAATGCCAAACCAGGCTTCACCTACTGAAAGAGCAGAAAAATCGATCAGTTTTTCCCCTGAACTCGGATCCATCGGCCCCAGATAGGAAGTAGCCAATTCTCCGGCTGTATTGGCAATGAACACTTTTTTGAAGAGACCGATACAGAAACGGAGAATACCCTGACTGAAGTCGTAGGCATTTTCCTTTCGCTCATTGATTTCATGCGCTACATGGGAATAACGGACAATAGGCCCGGCCACCAACTGATGAAACAGACTGACAAAGAGCAGAAACTTCAAAGGATCCCGCTGTGCTTTCACTTCACCCCTATATACATCTATACTGTAGGAAATGGTTTGGAAGGTATAGAAGGAAATGCCTATCGGTAGTGAATATTTTGGTGCCTGAAAGTTTGACCCAAATAGAAAATTCACATTTTCATAGATGAACACATTATACTTGAAAGCAGCAAGCAGACTAAGATTGATTATAATGGAAGATACAAGCCCCAGTTTTTCCCATCCGGTACCTCTTTTGCTTTCAATCCAAAGTCCATTTAAATAATCGACCATTGAAGAAAAAAGAAGCAACACGATCCAAATAGGTTCTCCCCAGGCATAAAATGCCAGGGAAAATACACTCAAAAGTACGTTCCTGTAAGTTTTATCTCCCCAGGCATAGTACAGAATTAACTGTAGCGGAAGGAAAATAGTAAGAAAAGGTAAGCTGGCAAAAACCATATATAATGCGAAAAATATTGGCAACTGATGAAAGTCATGTCAAGTCCTGATCTCAATTCGGACATAATCTGCAAAAATAGGAAAATGAAATGGAAACTTGGAACATGGAACGGTTTTTTCTGACACTATCCCGCTAAGTGTGTAAGTTAAAAAAGTATGTTATTAAAATTTCATTCTGTTTTCAAAAATAATTAGAAATTGTTCAAAAATTAAACCCCA
>CAINVS010000175.1 GCA_903854205.1 uncultured Bacteroidota bacterium
AGTACATCAGATTCGAAACGCATGTAAATTTGTATCATGGAAGGATAGGAAAGCGCTTACTATGGACATGCGTGAAATCTATGCCAGTGCAACTAAAGAATTGGCAGAAAAGGCATTGGACCTTTCGCTGTGCTTTTTACCTTTAAAACTGTAGAGCTCACTCCGTTCGGTTCTTAAATGCTTAAAAAAAACTTCTGATCATCTCTGTGTACTTTGCGTATGTCTTTGATCTCTTTGCGGTAAAATTTCCTGATCAGTTTTAATATCATCATTCCTATAAATCGTGACATATTATCTCATCTAAAAAGAAATATACTTTTCTGCATTTACCGGCTGACCATTGTACCAGAGTTCAAAATGAAGATGTGGGCCATCGCTCATTTCACCGCTGTTACCGATAATGGCGATAGCATCTCCCGCAGCAATTCTGTCACCAACTTTTTTGAGATTGGCAGAATTGTGTTTGTACCAACTCACTAAATTATTATCGTGTTGAATGCCAATCATGTGTCCTGTATCGGCCGACCAGGTGGACATGATTACCGTGCCGCCTTTGGTAGCTGAGATAACAGAACCTTTGGGTGCAACAATATCGGTGCCATAATGGGATCTGCCGGGAGCAAAGCTGTCTGAAACCACACCACGTACAGGAGTTACAAAAACAGATCTATCAATTCGGCTGCTCTTGCTTTCCAAAAAGACTGACTGTACCGGACTCCCCGTTTTTTATTCTGTCTGTACATTTTCAAGCAGCTGTTTGGTCTCTTCGGTTTTTTTTGGGACATCGGCAAAAGTTTTTGCGGCTTCCGGTTTTTCAACTGTTTCGGCCTTTTTCATGTCCTTTTCATATTCAAAAGTCTCGCTGCTCAATTTTTTCAAACTTTCTACATAGGTCACATTTCCGTTCAGTTCTCTGTCCAAAGAGTCGAGTTCTTTGTATAGTTTTTCCAAATCTTTGCGCATGTCCTTATTTGCAATGCGTGGATTATTGGAGACCAATCGGCCCAAAGGAGTAAATTTAACTAACAGTAAGGTGAATATTGCCACGCCAAAAAATACAGAAGCAGCTGACAGTGCTACGTTTGCAGGGCTAAGCCGCCATGTCTTTTCCTCTACAAAGGTCAGATCATTCACGACGACCAATCGGTGGTTTTTACTCACCCAAGGCAGCAGTGATTGCTTTTTTTTCTTTTTGTTTGAACCCTGTTGTTCTGACATTTCGACCTGTTTTCAAGAACCGGGATACAATTTCTCCCGCAAAGGTTCTTCATTTTCAAATAATTTTAAGCAGCTAAACTGCAAAAATAAAACAAACAGCGTATTTTTGCATCAGCGATAAGCTTATTTTGGAATTTTAGCGTTATTAATGAAAGGATAACCAACCAAAATGTCTATATTTTACGTCTCATTAGCATAATGCTTAGCAGCGCTTTTTTTAAATAATCATTTTTTAGGCTTTTTGGTTCCTATAGCCCAACTTTTCGACCGACCGTAAATTACAATATGAAACATAATATCAGCAGACTTATCTTATCAATTTTGCTTCTTTCCGTTGTCGTTTCCTGTAAAACCAAGAAAGGAGAAACCACGAAGTTAGGTAAGTTTTACCACAATGTGACCGGGCATTACAATGCTTATTATAATGCAGACCTTTTGCTGATGAAAGGATTTGATGCTCAGGCACAGTCCAATATGGATAATTATAATCAATTGCTGAATATGTTTCCATATACTGCAGGCGCAGCACCTGCAGCAGCGTCGACATCAGCGCCGACTAAAGCAAACAGCAGCGGTACCGGAATTGATGATCCCTCTTCCAAATCGGGAACGGGACAATCAAAACCAAGCGGGGGAAATCCTTCAGGTGGTGGAGGAACTCCTTTGGATGAGGCTATCAAGAAATCAGCCATAAACATTGAATTGCACCGTCCCAGCAATTGGGCCGATGACAGTTATTTCATTGTCGGACGTGCCGAATTTTTGAAAAAAGAATATGAAAAATCTGCGTCTACTTTCAAATATATTGTAGATAAATATCATAAAGACAAGGCCTTGAGTGAAATGACTCCCGATGAGTTGAAGGCTTATAATAAAGAACAGGCCACTAAGAATGCCAAAAAGAAAAAGAAGAAAAAGAAACCTTCGCAAAAAAAGAAAAAATCTAATTCCAAAAAGAAAAAACCACAGCCCAAAAAACCTGCAGATAAAACTGCCGATAAGGATAAAGAACCTGAGGAAGAAGAAGGCCCAAAACCTAAAAACTACTTTCTTAAACACAAACCTGTGCGTTTCGATGCCATGCTTTGGCTGGCCAAATCCTATTTGGAGTTGGAAAACTATGATGATGCAGGACGCTACCTGCGTCTGCTCATTGAAAAAAGTGATGTGCCAAAGCGCATAAAAGCAGACGCACACACTGTCTTGGCTTACAGTTACATCAAACAGAAGGAATATACAAAAGCTATTGAAGAGCTGGAAACCGGTATTGATATGATCCGCCGTAAAAAGAAAAAAACACGCTTTATCTACGTGTTGGCACAGCTTTATCAAAAAACAGGCAACAATCAACTGGCAATGGAGAATTTTAGAAAAATTCCCCGTTCCAATCCTCCTTATGAGATGGAATTCAATGCACGTCTGAATATGGCCGTAAATGCTGCAGGAGCGGAAAATGCCAAAATCAATCCCGAAACTACATTGAAACGCATGTTGCGAGACGGCAAAAATGAGGAATACAAGGATCAGATCTATTTTGCATTGGCACAAATCCAATTCAAACAGGGTAATAAAGAAAATGGTATTTTGGCCTTACAATTGGCAATGCAGGGCTCTGATGATTTTCAGCGCACAGAAATTTCCTATATGCTGGCTGAGCTTTTTTATGAAAAGAAAGATTATGTAAAAGCCTATTCCTATTACGATACTTGCAGTAACGCTATACAGAAAGCCGATGAACGCTCTGCTTATGTATCTTCACAGAAGCTTTTGCTGAAACAATTGGCAGAGAATATTAATATAGTAACCTTGAAAGACAGTTTGGTAGGAATTGCTTCCTGGTCTTTCGATAAACAAAAAGAACTGGTTCAACGGCTTCGTTTGGAAGAAGAGGCTGCAAAAAAACCACAGAATGCACTTGATCGCAATGCTAGTAAGAATAAAGCCGCAGCTGATGCAGGTATTAATACTTCGGCGGTTAACGCTTCTAAGTTCCCGCTTTATGATCCAAATAATACCAAAAAAGGGGAAAAAGATTTCCAAAAGCGTTGGGGTAACCGTGAATGGGCCGATAATTGGAGACGTTCGGAGGGTGATATGAGCCGAAAGGACAACCGAACAGCTGAAAATGAAGGTCTGAAGCCGCTTACAGAGCAGGAAACCAAAGACTATCTAAAGAAAATGGGTGTTCCGCAAGATTCTGTATCAATAGTAAAAATGAATAAGGAAATTGAAAATGCACTTTATCTTATCGGAGCCAATTATTATGAAAAACTGGATGAAAACAAACGTGCAGAAGCTTCTATAAACCAGCTTTTCAGCAGATTTCCAAAAACTGCTTATGAATTAGAGGCCTGGTTTCTCCTATTTAATATCTGTACGGAAGATAAAAACACTGCCTGTGCAAACAGCAACAAAGAAAAAATTACAGCGAAATACGGGGATACTGATATTGCAAAATCTCTGAAAGACCCAAACTTTTTGAATACAAAACAGCGTCAGATTGCTGAGGTCAACAAATACTATGAAGATACTTACAACCTTATCAGAAGCGGTCAGTTTGCCGACGCATCGAAACGCATAGAGGAATTGCCCAAAAAATATGGTGTCAACTATCCTTTGAAACCACGTTTTGCGATTCTATCAGCCATGTGTGTTGGCGGGTTGCAGGGTGTGGACGAGTATATAAAATCATTGAAATCAGTTTCTGTAAGCTATCCAAACACGGATGAAGATAAGAAAGCTAAAGAAATGGTGGCATTGTTGAGCGGCAGCAAGGTTGACAACAAAAATCCGAATCCCCAACCGGTTAAATCTGACGGTGACGGCAATAAATCTAAATATCCTTTTGATAACGAAGCTAATACCGGACATTATATACTTATTGCATTCGATGATGTAAAGGCTAATATTAATGAATTAAAAATAAAGATAACCGAATTTAACAGCAAGACCTATAGTTTGCTTCGATTAAATGTTTCGAGCCTGATGCTCGACGGTAAAACTCCAACTTTGATTGTACGCAAATTTAAAGACAGAAAAGAAGCACAGGATTATCTGAATACTGCTGAAGGCAATTCCGAATTTATGGGCAAGGATGCACCCGCACATAAAATCTATTTCATCGGTCAAAATAATTACCGGGATGTGCTGCAAAAACAGAATTTTGGAGAGTATGTGAAGTTTTATGAGGAGATGTATAATTAGGTGATTTTATAAACTTAGTTTAACTATTCGGCAAAATCATTAATTTGATTTTGCCGAATTTTTTTTATAATTTTGCAGGTTATAAACACAAACAATTGCACAAAATCCTATATGGAACCACAAATACCGCCTCAAAGAACACACGAAGAGGGCCCAAGCATCAGAACACAGCGACAGCCGCAATATAAAATATATGTGCGCTGGATTTGGAGAATTTTTCTGGCCTTTTTCGTCATGGTTTCTCTGCTATTTACATATCTTTCTTTTCAGCTGCCCTCTTTTGAGTCGTTGGAAAATCCAAAGATCAATGTAGCCTCCGAGATTTATTCTTCAGACGGAGTGCTGTTGGGTAAATTCTTTATTGAGAACCGTACACCTGTACCCTATGACAGTATTTCTCCACATGTTATCAACGCATTGGTAGCTACAGAGGATGCCCGTTTCTATTCGCATTCAGGCATCGACCCCGAGGCGCTTTTCCGTGTTATGGTCAAAACTATGATACTGCGCAAAGAGAGCGCAGGTGGTGGGTCTACTATTTCTCAGCAGTTGGCAAAATTGATCGTGGGTCGTCCCGATACCAAAAAAATGTTTTTTGTACGCCGCTATTGGTCCATTTTCACGACAAAACTTAAAGAATGGCTGACGGCAGTAAAATTGGAACGTTCCTATACAAAAAAAGAGATTCTGACCATTTACCTCAATGAGTTCGACTTTTTGTACAATGCCCACGGGATACGTTCTGCCGCAGAAACCTATTTTGCCAAGCAGCCACATGAATTGGATATCAATGAGTCGGCCATGTTGGTTCGTATGCTCAAGAACCCGTCTATGTTCAACTTCCGCCGCGATATGGTAAAGGCCATGCAGGGTAGGGAAGTGGTGTTGAAAAACATGATGAATAAAAAACATATTTCGAGAGCAGAATATGATAAATTGCGTATAATACCTATTGATGCATCCAAATTTAAAGTGCAGGATCACAACGAGGGGGTGGCCACTTATTTCCGTGAATACCTCCGTGAGCACTTGAAAGGAGTGCTGACTAGACCGGAAAATCTGAAAGCAAACGGTGAGCCTTACGATATCTATCGCGACGGTCTGAAAATTTATACTACTATTGATTCCCGCATGCAAATGCACCTGGAACAGGCAGTTTGGGATCACTTGAGTCAGCATCAGGTACACATGTGGAAACATTGGCCCGATTGGAATATGATTGATGCACCGCTTGGTACGTCAAAACAGAACCCATGGACTTATATGGATCATAAAAATACTGCTTCAGAGATTGAACTTCGACTCATGAATTTCAATAAGTTGGTTTGGGAATCGGAACGCTACATTGCTGTCCGCGAGCAGTATCTGAAAATGGGCAATAAATACAAACTGCGTGATGTGGATATCTATCGTATGATCAGAGTTGAAAATGCGAATAAGAATCCATACAAGGATAAAATATACAATAAAAAGATAGATGGAGATTCTCTGTTAAGAGACTGGAGGAGAACCGAATATATTTCGGAAACTCAATTCAACCAATACAAAACTATTTTAAAATCATCGGATTGGAGATCAATTAAATCCGAATATGAAGCCTTGTATAAATATATGCAGACACCTGTAAAAATGAGGGTGTTCAGCTATGTGAAAGATAAAAATGACAAATGGAAAGGCGGTGAAAAAGATACAGTTATGAGTCCTTATGATTCATTGCGTTATCACCGAATGTTTCTGCAAACAGGGTCTATTGCTGTAGATCCGGGCAATGGCCATGTAAAAGCATGGGTAGGCGGCGTAGATCACCACTATTTCAAGTTGGACCACGTGACAATGGGCACACTTTATGTGCACCCCAAAAAACGCAAACCTGGAGTTGTTTATCCTAGAGCCGGCCGTCAGGTGGGATCAAGTATCAAACCATTCCTTTACGGACTCACAATTTCACAGCGCGGATATTCTCCCTGCTATGAAGTGGATGATATAAAAATTACTATTGAAAAAGGATACGGCCAGTTCGGACTCATTAAAGACTGGACTCCGAGCAATGCCAATGGGGTTTACAGCGGGCAGCGTGTCACTTTGACCAAGGCACTGAGTCTTTCACTAAATTCTGTTTCAGCTCAGCTTATGAAGGACTTCGAGAGTGTAGAGCCCTTCAGAAAATTCCTGGGTGATGTTGGTATTGATACTGCAAAAATTCCCATTTCGCCAACAATCTGTTTGGGAACACCTGATATTACTCCTTTGGAAATGACCGGTGGTTATACCATTTTTGCAAGCGGCGGTGTGTATCGTGAGCCCATTATGGTACAAAGAATTGTAGCCAAAGGCGGAAATATTATTTATTCCGATGAATCGGAGCAGATTTATGAAGGTGCACTGACCCGCAATCATGCTTACACAATGAGTCAGATTCTGCAGTCAGTACAATCGGGTGCACCCGGTTTCCAAGGCATTAAGTCGGCACATGGCGGTAAAACAGGCACCACCAACTTCCAGTCTGATGGTTGGTATATGGGCATTACACCAAATCTGGTGATAGGTACTTGGGTGGGCAATGATGACCGTTTTATACGTTTTAGAAATCTCGGTTATGGTCAGGGCGGTTCTATGGCCCGTCCAATTTTCCAAAATGCCCTAAGATACATTGAGGCTGATAAAGAACTCAAATTTAATACCGCTGCGCGATTCCCCAAACCTGATGGCGAGGTAAAAGAAATGAATTGTGGTAAGTACGATAAGCTTGGCGGCGATACCTTCGACTTCACTGAATCGGAAGATACTTACCGAGAGGATTTTGATGACAATGGTAAAGACAAGAAGAAGCCGAAGAAAAAAGAAGATGATGAGGCGATAATCGACCGTTAGGTATAATGGATTTAACATAAACGGACTGTAGCTAAGGCTGCTGTCCGTTTTTTTTTTGTGCGCTACGCATACCATACATCTCTAGTGTGCAAGTCCCGAACGAGCCAGCCAACGGGAATCGTTAGCCAAGAGCAAGGGTGTTGGAGCTGACTCCAAATCTGAAGGAAGCTGTCGGCAAACAACTGACCGAACGAACATGGAACATGATATAAGGCACGAAACTTTAAAAAAATGCCTATTTGAAAATGCCTGTAATGCCAACCAAAAAAAGTTGAAAAACACTATCGATTTCAATACTAAATAGTATATTTGCATTATTCCTAAACACTCAAAAAAACTAATAAAATGAAAAACATTACAATTTTTGTAGCATTCATGATGATGGCTTTGTGGGGAAATGCACAGAGCTGGACAGAGCAGACTTCCGGGGTGACATCGACAATTACTAATGTCTTTTTTATAAATGATACTGTTGGCTGGGTTTCAACAACAGGTAAGGTATTAAAAACAACAGATGCTGGAGTAAATTGGGTTGCTAATACACTAGGAATTCAACCAACACAAAATTTAGCCTCATTATGCTTTTCTTCAGAAAATATCGGATGGGTAGTTGGTTTTGGAGGTAAAATTTTAAAGACAACTGATGGTGGATTTAGTTGGTCGTCACAAAATTCCGGCACAACTAGAAATTTAAGCACCGTTTATTTTGTTAATGATTCAATAGGTTGGATAGTAGGTGTTGATTCAACCAATTCATATGGAACGATCTTGCATACCTTAAATGGCGGGGCTACTTGGACATCACAAACCCATTTTGGATTGTATACATTTTATTCAGCAATGTTTTTAGATAATAATCATGGCTGGGCAGTTGGGGAAGCTGGTGCTATTCAAAGAACTGTTGATGGGGGCGTGAATTGGCTCTATCCTCCTCAACCCGTAACTAATGACTTGAATGATGTGTTTTTTTCTAGCCCTTCAAAAGGCTGGGCTGTAGGGGCCAATGGCACTATAATTACAAGTTCTGATAGTGGGGCAACTTGGACAGCGCAAAATTCTGGTGTAAATTCTTTTCTTTTTGGAGTTTATTTTACATCAGATACTGAAGGCTGGGTTGTTGGTTCATATATCAATGGACAAGGGCCAACTTTTCTTTATACAAATAATGGAGGTATTACCTGGACTAGTCAAACTGCTTCAACTGGTAACTTTAATGCAGGTGACTTGTTTTTCCTAACTTCTACTAAAGGTTGGGCTGTTGGAACTAACGGTAAAATCTTGAAATATAGCCCTGTAAGCTCAAATAATTCACTTCAAAATGAATTATTATTAAATTTTTATCCAAACCCAGTTGACAACTTACTTAACATTGAATTTAAAGAATTTGGAAACTATACTATTCAAGTTTTAGATATCAATGGCAGAGAACTACTCAATACCAAAATAAATGCTAAACAAACAACATTGAATACATCGAGCTGGTCTTCAGGAGTATACAATCTCATCATAAAGCATGAAACAGGCTATTTAGAATCAAAAAGAATAGTGAAACAGTGATTTTTCATTCACTGGCTTTGTTATTTGGTATCTTAAAAATTCTGAATTTAGAATAGCGACAATGTTTTAATAGCAATAATACAAGTACAAAGGCTGCCTAAAGTAGGCAGCCTTTGTACTTGTATTATTGCTATTAAAACAT
>CAINVS010000176.1 GCA_903854205.1 uncultured Bacteroidota bacterium
CCGCAGCTATAGATTTTCATTGAAATAATGATAGAGCCAAAATATTTAACATCATTCAAGTAAAGTGACAAATTGCCTTACTTTTTCTCGATTGCTTAACTATTTCAAAAAAAGTGCTTTGGCAAATAAAATTAAGTCAAGATAAATATATCGCTTTTTGCTTAAAACGCCTATTGTAAAAGCATAATTATAGCTATATCAGATAAGTAAGCCTTAAATAAAAGAATTTTTACAGCTTTTTTCTCAAAGCAAAAACATTAAAAAATACAACTAAAGTAGTATTTTTTGATAATGTCCGTAGACATATCTTTGTGTAGTCCAAATGAAACCCAAAAAGATATACTCAAAAAATAAGTTTTTCTGTTGATTTTTTGTCTTTCAAAAAAATATTAACAACACAAATTAAATTAACATGAAAAAACTTTTTTATCTCCTATTATTGTTCTTGAACAGCCAATCCTTTTCTGTTTTTGCCCAATGCGGAACTGCGAACAATATTATTCAGAGTTTAACAGACAACTATTCGGTAGGTGTGAACCCAATTGCTCAGGTTGGACAGAGTTTTACGGCTACTTGTAGCGGAAACATTGAGTCAATTACCCTAAGTCTTAGCTTGGTTAATGTTGATGGTGACCACAAAATGAGGATTTATGCTGGAATTGACGCTTCCAATCCTATAGATTCTACGATCGTAACACTCATTTCTGCACAAAGTAATACTGATGTTAAAATTACATTTCCTGTGCCTGTGCCAGTAATTTCAGGGAATGTCTACACATTTATGATGCATGCGCAAGCTACGGCATCAGCAAGATATATAATGAATTCTTTTAGTGTTTATTCAGGTGGACTCTCCTATACCAATTTAATAGGAACGTTAAATTTCAATCCAACTGCCGCTGCCGATGGAGATTTTAAATTTATAATTCACTATCAGGATCAGATAGCACCAATCGCAGTTTGTCAGAATATTAGTGCCGAACTGGATGAAACAGGAAATGTTGTTTTTTCTCCCAGTCTTGTAGGTTCCGGCTCTTCGGATGATAGCGGAATTTTTTCATTGAGTATGGATACAAGTTACTCCTGCAGCGACATAGGAGCAAATCCTGTTATTTTAACAGTGAATGATTCTTCCGGCAATTCGGCTACTTGCAGCGCAATAATTACCGTGGTTGATTCATTGGCACCTGAAATAATATGTCCCGGCGATAAAGATACAACATTGATTATTGGCGGTAATTATATCCTTTCTGATTATATATCCACAGGAATGGTTTCTATGTCTGACAATTGTTCTTCAACACTATTGAACATAACACAAAGTCCAGTTGCAGGAACACAATTGTCTCCTGGGGTTAACACAATTTCCATTTCGGCTGAAGATGAATCCGGAAATCAGGGTACTTGTTCTTTTGAAATCATTGTTGGTACTTTATCGCTGGAAGACTTGGAATTATCGGGGATAGAAATTTATCCAAACCCGGCAGCTGATTGGGTGGCAATTAAAAATTCCAATTGCCTTATTCTAGAACAAGCAAGCATTTATGATC
>CAINVS010000177.1 GCA_903854205.1 uncultured Bacteroidota bacterium
GACTATATCAAGAAAATAGCTGAGGAACTTAATAAAAAGTAAGATTATGGCACTGGATTATGATATCAGAAAAGACCTGCGTTATCAGCAGGGAATGCAAAAAGGATTGGAAGAAGGTTTAGAAAAAAAGCAGTACAAAATGATTCTTGCCTTTCTCAAATTAGGCAAACTCAGCATGGAAGAAATAGCTAATGCTGCAGAAGTGTCCTTGGACTATGTCAAGGAAATAGCTGAGGAACTTAAAAAATAACACTTTCAAAAATCTCAACAAAGGCTGCCTCATCTGAAGCAGCCTTTGTTATTTAAACAAAACAAATTCTCAAAAAGATAATTTTTATCAAAGGTTCTCAAAACAGAACTATTAACATTCACTGTATATCATGTCATCGCATTTCATATTTTCTCGGCCTAAGTCGAGATAACCACAACTTGTCTCGTCATCTTGATGAAAAGATCACCAAATCCGCACAACTTGTCCCGACCCAAGACGGGATCATCAAATCAACACCACTACATCACCCCATCGGTCCCGAAACCCTCAACCCATTAAGCGTATCTATCAGCATGACCTTGCCAAGATAACTTTTTCCGTTTTTGGTATAGAGCAGGAAGTAAAATAATTTTGCTTCACCGAAAGCTTTTGACCTTAACCATAAAATGTTTTTAACCTGATCAAATGTTTTAAAAGCATAAAAATTGAGCTGTTTTTGTTTTTTCAGCAGCTCATCTTCTTCCATTTGCGAAAGGGCAAAACTTTCTCTGACATAGAAATTTTGAATTTCTAAAGAATCTCTATCCTTTGGATCGCCCAATTGATTGAACATGAAGGTATCTGTAAGGTACATCCTCATCTGAAATTCATATTGTTCTTTGTCAAGAATTGCACTGAGTTTGGTTCTATTGTTATCAATGATTGCCTGGCTGAATTTATCGAGCAGTTCAATTTCCTCAGGAGCGGATTTTTTTCTTAATTTCTGATTGGCTTTTTTTGCAGCAGCTTCAGTCTGTGCATTTACACTTAAGGTAATCAACAGGAAAAATATTATTAATCTCATCTTTAGCAGTCAATTTAAGTTAAATTATTCTAAGTAAAATAGAAATATTTCTAAATTGCAAACTTAATAAATAAGCCTGACGTTTTTAGTTAACAAAAATAAACCAATGAAATACTTATACATAACTATCTTTTTTCTGAGCTCACTTGCAGCCTTTGCACAAAAACCGGAAATTGTAAAAGGCAGCATTTTGGTCCGAGTGACCGATGATGCGGCTCTTTTGAAGCTCATTGATGAATCGGGAAAACTCGACGGAAAAATAACCAGATTACAGCCTGTAAAGATACTGTCACAAAGCATTGGCATATGGCAGTTGGAATTTGACTATAACAATCACAGTCATGAGCGAATGCTTGACCATATTCAACAGCATCCGGCCTGTCAGGCAGCGCAATTGAACAGGGTCTTGAAAAATAGGGCTACTTTTCCTAATGATCCCAATTTCGCACAACAGTGGCAATATGTAAATAGTGGCGCTTCCGGAGGAGTTGCTGATGCAGATATTGATGCAGATCTGGCCTGGGACATATGCACAGGAGGAGTTACAGCACTTGGCGACACTATTGTAGCATGTATCATTGACGATGGTTTAGATCTTACGCATCAGGATATGCAGGCTAACCGTTGGTACAATTGGGATGAAATTCCCGGAAACGGACTTGATGATGACGGCAATGGTTTCGTCGACGATTTTCGCGGATGGGATGCCTACGACAATGACGATGATATCAGCGGCGGCAATTTTGGAGGTCAGCACGGAACACCCGTTGCCGGAATTGTTGGTGCCAAAGGCAATAACAGTATCGGAGTGAGCGGCGTTAATTGGGATGTAAAACTGATGATTGTTGTGGGCGGCGGAAACGAAGCGGATGCTATTGCAGCATACAATTATCCTTTGGTTATGCGCAGATTATACAATCAGACCAACGGTCAGCTCGGGGCTTTTGTTGTTGCTACCAATGCTTCCTGGGGTATTGACGGTGCTCTGGCCTCTACTGCTCCGCTTTGGTGTGCTATTTATGACAGTTTAGGCGCAGTTGGTATACTGAATGCAGGTGCTACCACCAATTCCAATACAAATGTAGATGTACAGGGCGATTTGCCTACACATTGTCCCAGCGATTATCTGGTTGCTGTAACCAATACAAACCGTTCCGATCTCAAACAGACCCAGGCCGGTTACGGTACAGTTTCCATCGACCTCGGTGCTCCGGGCGAAAGTGTTTATACTGTTGCAAAACCCAATACTTATGCTGCCTTTGGCGGAACCTCGGGTGCAACACCTCATGTTTGCGGAACAATTGCGCTGATGTATTCTGTTCCCTGTCCACGTTTGGCATTTATGGCGAGAATCGACCCTGCCGGTACTGCCCTGCTCATGAAAAGTTTTATTTTACAGGGAGTGGACACGTTGCCCGGCCTGCAGAATATAACCGTTTCGGGCGGCCGCCTCAATGCTTTCAACAGCCTGCAGTTAGCTATGCAATCGGGCTGTGTGCTCAATGGCTGTTATCAGCCTTTCGGATTGGCAATTTCCGACCTGACAGACAGCAGCAGTACCTTTTCATGGACCGGAGTGCCGGATGCAACTATGGGCTATCAGATACAGTATAGAGTAGTAGGGGATAGCAACTGGAATAGTCTCTCTGCCATTGATACTTTTTTAAATATCTCAGGTCTGACGGCCTGTACGGACTATGAATGGCAGGTTGCAGGCGATTGCGATACAACTATCAGCAATTTCTCCACAATTCATTTTTTCAGAACGGCAAATTGTTGTTTGGCACCAACCGTTATCAATATTGACAGTTTGGGTACCGATATGGCCATTTTTACCTGGAATGTCGATTCCAATGTAATTAATTATACAGTCGAATATCGAGAAATAGGGGATAGCCTTTGGCTGAGTTCCGTAATTGTTGGTAATAATATGCTGTTGACAGGATTGGATTCCTGTAGAGATTATGAACTTAGAATATTTTCAGATTGTGCTGTCAATATTAATAACAGCTATTCTCAGATAATTTCTTTCAGAACCAGAGGTTGCGGCAATTGTATAGATTTAGTTTATTGTCCATTATCTGGCGATGATTCCAGTTATGAATGGATTACCTCTGTGCTGTTGAATGACTTGGCAAGCACAAGTATTAATGACGGCGGTTACGGTGATTATACCAACCGCGGAACTGATTTGTATCGTGGACAAACTTTCCCTATAACTTTGGGCATAAATACAGCACCTGCGCCATCACCCAACTGGCGTTGGAAGGTCTGGATCGACTTCAATCAGGATGGGGATTTTGACGATGTATCTGAACTGGTTTACAGTCCAAACAGCATCACCACAATTACATTGAGTACCAGTGGAACCATTCAGATTCCAAATGCGATTCCTACAGGTTCTACCCGTATGCGGGTGGGCATGAAATGGGGTAGTTCTGATATCCTCAATTGTGGAAATTTTGCCTATGGCGAAGCGGAAGATTATTGTGTGAATATCATGGATGACCCTACAGGTACAGTAGCTCAGCCGATGATGGAACTGAGCGTTTATCCAAATCCGACGAATAATCTGCTGAATATTTCTTACAGATCGGGTGAAGATATTGCTTATACGATCTACGATTTGACAGGCAGAAGTCTGCTATCCGGACTTATCAAAAACGGCTTTGAACAGGTTGATATCTCTTTATTCAATCAGGGCATGTATATCCTAAAACTGGATGGAAATAACGGACAGTTAAAACTGATCAAGAACTAATGTGAATCAAAGTTTGAACTCTTATGTTAAAATTTGATTTAATATTAAAAACACTAAAAATTACAAGTCGCAGGCGGCGTTTCAGTTAACGGAAGCAGCAGCAGGAACACTCTGCGAAGCGAACCCGTCATTAGAATTTTATTCGCTTCGCGGAGCTTTCACTGCGTGTAGCCCTACGGGATTCGCTTCGCGGAGCCCTTTGGGGTTCGGGTTCCGTCTAACTTACAATTACACTATAAATATTTTAAATATTTTAATAAATTTTACAATAATATAATTCCAAAAAATACCAAGCAATTGATAAAACAAA
>CAINVS010000178.1 GCA_903854205.1 uncultured Bacteroidota bacterium
ACATTTTTCTAATAGTTGTATCAACCACGGAAAAAATGTTTCAATGCTGCTTAGCCTGCAATGGGTTTAGTATAGGTAGAAACAGTAAAAGTACGGAAGAGTTGAACCGGTTTCAATGCTGCTTAGCCTGCAATGGGTTTAGTATCCGTAACGATTAATATATTTAATATTTTCATAAGTTTGGCCTTCATTGGATTCCGGAGAGGAGTTCCTGAAAAAAGTCTGATTATCAATTTAGCAATAAAGTGGGCATTAACATATTCTTAACTAAATATTCGTGTATTGTTTATTTGCTCCATTCAGTTAAAATGTAAATATAAGGTTTTTTTATCGGCAGACAAAATTTGAATCTTAAAGAATACTGCTATTTTAACAAATTACTTTTGAAAATATCTGATTGATCCCGATACAAATCTTGGAATAAATTTCGGGGCTTAATGCTAATTAATAATTTCTGAGCGAATAGTCGGCCTGCGGGGTATTTTCATTCAGTTATAGGCTCTCAGGGGACTGCTCCGCATGAAACAAAAGAATAAATTGCGTATATTTTTTTTAACTAAATTTAGCATTTTTAATTAAATTCGTTGTAGTATCAAAATTTTTATGATTTTATATTTGCATTTTTAGATAGAAGAAGTATATTACGGTGTATTATAGATTCAGTCCCCCAATTTTTACCCATGCATACTTCTGTCGAAAACATTTTATTTGTAGCGATGTCCCACAGCCTGACCAATGATCAGATTGAGGATGCACGTAATGTATTCGATATAAAGAAAATTGTTACACTTGCAGAGTCAAATCCGCAGTTGTCAAAGATTTTCAGTCAGGTTCCCGCTTCCTGGGATCTTGATCCCATTATCGATTTATCGGAATCCCTGGTAAAAGAAGCCATAAAAGCAGCTGCAACTCATTTTTATTGTGTGGGACAGCCATCTTTGGCGATTTGGGCCAATCTCATCGCATCGGGCAATGCACTGCATGTCGATACTTACAAAAATAGGGTAGGGGAAAAAGTTTCGTCAAAAATGAAATGTATAGAATCTACCACCGAAAGGACTTCAGAAGAACAACTGCAGTCCGATGGTACTGTGCTTAAGACTTCGTCTTTTCGGCATATTCGGTGGAGGGAGGTGATTTAATAATGTATAAAAATTACTATTTATATGGATTTTGATTTTTCGAAGTATTTTAAAATTACGTTAACCGATCATCAGAAATCTATATTTCTGCAGCTTATCGATTTTGTGAATAAAAATGACGAAAGGGTTTTTATCTTAAAAGGATATGCCGGAACCGGTAAAACAACCATGATGGGCGGTTTTATAAAATGGCTGGAAGAAAAGGCAATTCTTAACAAGTTATTGGCTTCTACAGGTCGTGCTGCTAAAATATTATCAGATAAAACAGGCCGAAAAGCAGATACCATACACAGTTTGCTCTATAGTTTTAAAGATGTGGACGCAGATTTGGAAGCATTGAGCGAACTGGAAAAAAGCGGTAAACTTGAAAAGAAAGGGCAGCTTACCCTTCTATTTGACTTTGTTCCCCTTGAGTCTGATAAAAAAACAGTCTATATCATTGATGAAGCTTCCATGATCAGTGATGTAGTTACAAAGGGCAGTTCATTTGCAGAATTCGGTTCCGGTAATCTGCTGAAGGAATTATTGGAATACGATCCGAATGGAAAGTATCTGTTCCTGGGTGATCCATGTCAGTTACCTCCAATAGGTCAGGAGGATTCTCCAGCACTGACTGCGCATTTACTTATAAACAAATATAAGCAGACTGTTCGTGAAAATACTTTAACTTTGGTCCACAGAAATGCAAATTCTAACAGTCTTGCCTCATTTACACTTTCATTTAGAAATTATATTACTAATCACCATCTCAATCCAAATATTTGGTTTAAGATGAAGGTCAAAAATAATAAAGATGTAACTGTACTTAATTCGGAAATCGCTTTAATTCAACAATATTTTAATAATATTCAAAATTTTGGTTTTGAACATTCTACAATTATCTGTCACAGCAATAAAGGCTGTTCTGAAGCCAATGATATTATCCGAAAAATGCGTTATGGAGATAAAAATGAATTACAGATAGGCGATTTACTGTTAGTAACCCAAAATAATTATCTGGTTGATTTGGTCAACGGCGATCAGGTGATTGTTACGGAAATTGGCAACCGAATAGAACGCTGCTTTTTGAGATACCTGGAGATTGAAGTGCAGGAATTGTCATCAAAGGAGAAATTCAGAATTCTGCTCCAAGAGGATGTTTTATACTCTAATTCTGTGAATATAAATCCGCAGCAGCATCGAGCTGTAATGATTGATTTTTATAATCGGATGAAACAACTTGGTATTAAACAAAGAACAAAAGAGTTTAAAGACAGAATGATGAAAGATCCTTATCTGAATGCCCTAAAAGCTGTTTACGGTTATGCGATCACCTGTCACAAATCTCAGGGAGGTGAATGGGATGAGGTTTTCTTATACCTGACAAACAGTATTTTTTATATCGAACGCCCGGGATTATTTCAATGGCTTTATACGGCGGTGAGCCGGGCAAAGATAAAATTGTGGGTTAATAATCATAAATTGTTGGAGTAGGTGATTGTTGGGCCTAATTTTAAAAAAAAAATAATATAATGAATGATGGAGAATATAAATAAATTTATTTTAAGGTCTTTTGAAAGATCAATTATAAAAGCTGTATTTGAGGATATTAAAGAGTCCTCTTTAATTAGTGGGTCATGCGACGATCATGAGTCTAGTTTGAAGAGAGTTATAGCTGAAATAATTTGCGAGGCAGATTCTTTGTCAAGTGGAAAGGTAAAAAAAGACCTTTGTGAAAAAAGACAGCAACCATTGTACACCGTATTTGATAAAGTTGATTTAGAAAAGCAATTGGGAAAAAAAGCGAAGAAAGAAGATGGCATCTTTGCGCAGCCTATTTCTAGATTAACAGTAAAGGAATACCAATTCCCTTCTACAACTTGGGATGAAAAAGATTTTGAAGCTTTATATCATGGGTGTTGGAAAAATTTTTCTGAGGAACTGTCAAAATTTGATGTAGAAAAAATACATCCAGATACTCTACTGAGCCTTCTTAAAAAATATCTTTGGTGTGTACCATCTTTTTCATTTAATAATAGACCTGATATTTCATTGTATGAACACTCTCGGCTGGTTGCAGCAATAGGCTTTTGTATGTATGACTATTTTATTGATAAGTATAATGATATTGAAAAAATTTCAGCAGAAACCATTACCGATAAAAAGGAT
>CAINVS010000179.1 GCA_903854205.1 uncultured Bacteroidota bacterium
AAATTCGTAGTTGATACCAAGTTCCGCGACTTACTTGAATAGTAAAAACAGCGAACGCTTTTTCGCAACACACCATATATATATAGCCCACCACCCATGATAGACCTAATCGGAGACATCCACGGCCACGCCGACCAATTAGAAGCATTACTGCAAAAATTAGGCTACACCAAACACAACGGCGCCTACGCACACCCCGAGGCCACCGCGCTGTTTGTAGGCGACTACATCGACCGGGGACCAAAAATCCTGGAAACCCTCGAAATCGTGAAAGCCATGGTGGACTCCGGAAACGCAATCGCCTTAATGGGCAACCACGAATACAATGCCCTCTGTTTTCATTTCCAGGAAACCGAAGGCGGGCACCTTCGAAAACACCTGATTAAAAACATCATCCAGCATTATGAAACCCTGCGGCAATTCCAAAACCGGCAAAGTGATTACGAAGCCTATTTGGAGTGGTTTAAAACCTTGCCCCTGTATTACGAAACGGACACCTTTAGAGCAGTACACGCCTGTTGGGACCAGCACCACATTGATTTTTTAAGACGCACCCTGGTCAACGACCGATTGACCGACGATTTGATCTACCAATCGGTCGAGCAAGGCACCACCCTGAACAAAGCCATCGACGAAACCCTGAAAGGGAAAGAAATAACACTGCCAGAAGGCCTGTTCTTTACGGACAAGGACGGCACTGAAAGAACCGAAATCAGAATAAAGTGGTGGGAAAACCCGGCGGAGATGACGTATCCATCCATCAGCGTAGAACCGATTGCCCATTTGCCAGCACTACCGGTTGATTTAGCCGCATTGACATCCAGTTACTATTACCCACCCACCGACAAAAAAGTATTCTTCGGGCATTATTGGCTGAAAGGGGAACCGGCTTTTTTTAAGGAAAATATCTGTTGCCTGGATTACAGCGTTGCCAAGGGCGGGAAATTGGTGGCTTATCGGTGGGATGGGGTGGGGGGATTGGAGGTGGGTGGTTTTGTTTGGGTTTGAAGAATCGGGACATTGGTTTTTTAGAAAAATAGGGTAGGGGAAAATGTAATGTTTTTGTTATGTTTAAATGGGTTGGTTTGGTTTGAAAAGTTGGTATCATATTTGTTTTCTTTTAAATGGTAAATTTGGTTGGCTTATATTTGGCCAAAGTAAATGCACTGCGAGGGTAAAACGCATCTCCTGCTACATTAAACACTCGGAAAATATTGAAAAGGCATCGCATAAATATGCTATATTGAAATATTTTGGGTGTGTTGTTTGGGGGATTGGATTGGAGGTTGTACCATTGTGTTGATGGTAACATTATTTGTTAAAACAGGAACATGTAGGTATGAGAGATATGGGCAATAGGGCTTAGTTAGCATGATTGTTTTTCCTAACTAAAAAAAGAAAAATGTAAATAATAAAACCACATGGCAAGTACAAGAATTGGAGACTTTTTCAACCGTCGTTTTTTTGAAATCCCAAAGTACCAGCGTGGCTTCGCATGGGAAAAGCAAAATATCAGAGAACTTTTTGATGATGTAAAAGAGGCTATTGAGTCAAACTCAAACCATTACATAGGAACAATAGTTCTTTCAAAAGATAGTGTTGATGATGAAAAGTTTTACGTTGTTGACGGGCAACAAAGGATAACAACTATCACACTCATGATGTCAGCCTTAGTTAGAAAACTAACAAAAAAGGACTCTGATTACTATGAAAGATTTTATGTCAGGGAAGATGAAAGGTTCAGATTAACGCCAATGAGCCGTGATAGGAAATATTTCATTGACTTATTAAAGGGAGAAGTTGGAGAGCCTCAAAATAAAAGTCAGCGATTTTTAAAAGAAGCATTTGAAGAAATCGAATTTAAAGTTGCTGCGATACCAGACAGCCAGAAATTTTTAAAATCAATTGAAAAGTTGGAGGTTTTGGAATTCGTGGAGAATTCCGAAGGCGATGCAATCCGTATTTTTCAGACTGTAAATGACCGTGGCAAACCTTTATCCAATATGGAAAAGGCAAAAAGCCTATTAATATATTTCTCCAATCGATACTTGGGAAAAAAGTTAGACAATACTATCAACGAAGTTTTCAGTGATATTTTTGAAGTGTACGACGATTTAAAGCACATGGGCGAAGACCTAAACATTACTTTGATAAGAAATAAGGATTTTAATGAGGACAATATAATGAGGTACCATTTTGTAACCTTTTCCAATCTGGATTATGACCCGACTGCTGCCTATGTCCTCCAATTTCTTAAAAATTCACTTGTGACTTTGAGAAATGAAGCCAAAAATGAAAACTACAGGCCAATAGAAGATTTTATAAATAATTATATTGATAGCCTAAAAGTATTTTTCATTTCTTGCAAAGAAGTAATTGAAAAAGCACAAACAGATGAAAAGTATTACAAACTGTTTGTAATGCTTAATCTTTCAGCAACGATTTATCCTTTAATCGTAAAACTTCAAAGTTTAAAATATCTTGACCAAAATCTACCAAGTGCAGATAAGAACAAATTCACTTTTTTAGATTTAGTTGAACTTATTGACGTTCGAGTTTACAAGACTCGGGGTACCGACCCAAAAGCAGACATTGCCGGTTTTGTTCACTCTATAGACCATCGAACGAAAGAAGAGATTGAAGATTGGATGCGCTGGTTCAATGCTCGTTGGATGTCAAAAGAGCAATTCCATGCATCACTAGATGGAAACATTTATGGCAACAGGGCATTAAGTCACGTCTTTATCTGTTACTGCGAACATCTTCAAAATAAGACATTTACGATTGATGAGTTGAAAAAAATGGTAAGCAAACAACCAAGTGTAGAGCACATTTTATCGCAAACCCCAAAATTCTCCCCAAGAGCATTGGGATTTAGAAATGCTGAAGACTTCTTAACTTTCGAACATTCTTTGGGCAACCTAACTCTTTTGGAAAAAAGTTTAAATTCAAGCGTTCAGAATAAAAGCGCACTTGATAAAGTGGATAGTTATGGAAAGAGTAGTTTCAAAATAACTAAAAAGGTGGGAAGTGAAATTGATACAAATAAAGGGTTTACCAAAGTAGAACTGAAAGCAAGAACAGAAGAACTTGCCAAATTTTGCAATGAAATCTGGTGGTGTTAAAAAGTAAATATTAGGGGAGAGAACTGCTTGCTCAAGCCAACCGGGACCAAAGCCAATATAGGTGGCGGTTGGCGAAAATACTCCTGTTTTATTCCCTATTAAAAATACGAAACAAAGCCATAAATGATTATCTCATATCAAGCTAAATATTACGCATACGAGCTTTCAAAAAAGGCTAGCTCAGATTCTTCTGAGAAGTTCGGTGCAACACTGATGGATGCGCAGGTAGAATTAAATCCACATCAGGTGGAAGCCGCTTTGTTTGCTTTTAAGTCTCCTTTTTCAAAAGGTGCTATACTAGCCGATGAGGTAGGATTAGGAAAAACGATTGAAGCTGGTATTTTATTAAGTCAACAATGGGCTGAGAATAAAAAAAGAATACTGATTATTTGTCCATCTTCTTTGAGGAAACAATGGGTTAATGAATTAGCAGATAAGTTTTACCTCAAATCTGAGGTTGTGGAGAGCCGGAACTTTAATACTAAATATAAAGAGGAGCATAAAAATCCTTTTGATGATGGCAAAACCATCAAAATATGTTCTTATCAATATGCTAGTAGGAAAGCCGAGTTGATTCAACTAACATCTTGGGATCTAATTGTGTTAGACGAAGCCCACTATTTGCGCAACGTTCACAAGAATCCAGAAAGCATAGCTGCAAGAATCAAAAATGCCATAAAGGATTATAAAAAGGTTTTATTGACTGCAACACCTCTCCAAAATCGTTTAGATGAGTTATTCGGACTGGTAAGTGTAATTGATCAAACAGTATTCGGCGATATTAAAACGTTCAGAAAACAGTACGTAAATGGCGAAGTAGACTTACATGAACTTAAAGATAAACTAAAATCAATCATTCACCGAACGCTTAGGAAAGATGTTCGAGAGTTTGTGCCATACAGAGAACGCATCCCAATCACGCAACAGTTTGTTCCAACCAAAGCAGAGCAGCAGTTATATGATAACGTATTGGAGTATTTGAGAAGTGAAACCATTTATGCCCTACCGAGAGCGCAGAGGCATTTAATGGAATCGGTAATGTTTAAGTTGCTAGGATCTTCCTCCTTTGCCATTGGTAAAACCCTGGAAGCACTAATTAAGCGCTTAAATACCATGCTTGAAACATCTAAGGTGGTTGAAGAGGAAATTATTTCCTGGTTCGAAGAGGAATATGAAAATTTTGATGATGAGCGAGATGAAGCGGAAGATGAAAGTGATGATTTTGTGGAAATTACACTCCAGGATAAGGAGAATATCGAGCAGGAAATTGCAAAATTGACAGACTACCTGCTTTTAGCAAATAGTATTGAACACAACGAGAAAGGTGAAAAGCTCATTGTTGCACTTGATACAGGTTTCTCCAAGTTAAAAGAGTTAGGTGCAAATCAAAAGGCACTTATTTTTACGGAATCTACTAGAACCCAAAAGTATCTTTTTGAACGGTTATCGAATGAAAAGTACAAGGGGAAGGTATTATTGTTCAACGGTAATAATAACGATGAGTTATCTGGTTCCATTTATCAAAAATGGGTAGCTGATAAAAACAACTATGGTAAACTGACGCAATCTAAAAGTGTAGACATTCGTAATGCCTTAGTGGATGCTTTTAAAAGCGATGATTACCAAATCATGATTGCCACGGAGGCTGCTGCGGAAGGTATCAACCTTCAATTTTGTAGCATGGTGGTTAATTATGATCTACCTTGGAATCCACAACGTATTGAACAGCGCATAGGTCGATGTCATCGATATGGACAGTTACATGATGTAGTAGTAGTAAACTTCTTAAACAGTGCGAATGAAGTAGAAAATCGTGTTTATGAATTACTTAATCAGAAATACAACCTGTTCCAAGGTGTATTTGGATCCTCTGACCATGTTTTAGGTGCAATCGAAAATGGTGTCGACTTTGAAAAGCGTATGATTGAGGCATACAAAAAATGCCGCACCAAAGCGGAGATCGATGCCTATTTCAGCGCGCTGGAAGAAGAGTTTAAAGATACTATTGACCAAAAGATCAAGGAGGTTCAAAGCATATTATTCGAAAACTTTGAGGGAAGCGTAATTAATAAATTGCGGATCACTTACTCAGAAACTAAGACCTTCCTTGAAAAATTTGAAAAGTGGTTGTGGGAAATTACCCGATACTACTTGCAAACTATGGCTGTCTTTGAAAATGAAGACTTCACGTTTACCTTGCATGAAAACGGGGATCGTTATACCTTAAATAAAAAACGAACAGATGCCAAACATTACCGGATTCAAAGTGAAGTTGCTCAAAAATTGCTAGCAAGGGCAAAAGCAGAAAAGACAGAGAAAGCGCATTTGATTTTTGATTTGGCGACTTCTCCTATCCGGTACAAAGAACTTGAACAACTACGAGGCACCACGGGATTATTAAAAATTAGTAATCTTGCCGTGTATTCTGACATTGAGCAACACGATACATTGGTTTTTACAGGGATAACCAAAGACAAAAAGGTAATTGCAGAGCAGAATGTACGGGATTTGATGAATCTAACCATTCAGACAGACAAGTTTGCCAAGTTTGACACCGATGATCTTGAGAAACAACACCAAAAAAACAAAACAAAC
>CAINVS010000180.1 GCA_903854205.1 uncultured Bacteroidota bacterium
AAAATTGATTTAGGGAATCAAATGAGATCGAAAGAAAGGGAACTTGGTATTGATTAAAAATTATGGAGAAAACTATTATCAATAATAGTGAATCCCGATTTTGGTTGGTAAAATAATGTTAAGAGAAATTTTCAAATAAAATTTCTTGATTGTACAAAGATTACAATCTCCCTTCCCATATTTACACAAATTTTCAATTATGTCTGATTCTCAATTTCATTTCAACAATGCCAAATCAAAATTGAATGTGGCTCAATTGCAAGCAGTTGAAACCATCGAAGGGCCTGTAATGGTACTCGCCGGTCCGGGTACGGGAAAGACGGAAGTATTGGCAACCAGGATTGGTCAAATCCTTACCGAGACGGATATGCAGGCTTCCAATATCTTGTGTTTGACTTTTTCAAATGCAGGTGTGGAGTCGATGGAAAAAAGATTGGCGAAATTGTTGGGTAAGACAGGAGAGGAGATAGAAGTACATACCTATCATTCTTTTGCTCAGAAAATTATCTCTGAAAACAACCAGACGTCGATTGAGAAATCACAGTTGATTACAGACTCACAACGTTTCATGATTCTTGAAAAATTGTTTTCCAATCCGAATCTTGCAGGGAAATATTTTGATTTGAAGCCGGCGAATAAATCAAGACTGGTTTCAATGGCCTCTTTATTTAGTTTGTTTAAAAAAGAAGGAATTGGTGTTGTCGATTTGCGTGATGCATCTCAACACGCTGTAAATAATTTATTGCCTTACGTTGAAAAGTTTTTAAAAAAGAACGGAGACTTAAATGCTGAAGGTAAAAAAATCGAAATTCAAATTCAGGAATTTACTGAGGCCGTTGCGCCTATGTATGAGTCTTATCTCAACATCATCAAAGAAAGAAACAAATTGGAATACGATGATTTACTCGACAAAGCCATTCAAATTCTATCGGATGATGAGAACATGCTTTTCAATTACCGCGAAAAATACCAATACATTTTAGTTGATGAATTTCAGGACACCAATAAAAAGCAATTGGATTTATTGGAAGTGTTGATAAGAGAAGTTGAGCAACCGAATTTATTTATCGTTGGTGATGATGATCAATGTGTATATAAATTTCAGGGCGCCAATGCAGCTAATTTTAATTGGATATGTGAAATGCTTCCTGAGATGCAGGTAATTCTTCTTGATAAAAATTATAGGAGCACACAAGCGATTCTAGACAGCTCTCACAAAGTCATCAGCAATAACAACAATCGACATGAATTGAAAACCTTGCCATTAGAAGCCGGTATTGATTTTGAAGACAACCATCATCCCATTGTAAAGTCTTTCAAAGATGAAGATCAGGAAGCTTTTGATATAGTTTCTGAAATAAAAAGATTGATAGATGATGGATATGAAAACAGCACGATTACGGTATTGTACAGAAAGAACAAAGAAGCTGCTGTTATCAAAAAATGGCTCAATCATTTTGACATTCCTTTTTCTGTTAATCAAAGCAAAGGTGATCTGCTAGATACTGAATTTGGAAAAAGACTGTATCAAATCTTACAGTTCATCAGATTGTATCAAAAAGACAACAACGCTGCCATCGTGCATTTTCACAAACTGATGATGGAGCTGGGATATGCTAATTCATTGTTGTATACTTTTCTTTATCACAAACTACACGTTGATAGAAGTATGAGCTATTTTGATTGGTTGCAATCTTTACAGGAAGATGAATTGAATAAAAATGCAGTCGATGTGTTTCGTAAGTTGATGCAATTACACGAGCAAGGAGATGAAAATTTGTCATCAGAATTTTTAGAAAGTCTTTTAGAATTGGCAACTACTAATCTTAACGTTGGTGAAATTATTTCAAACGCTTGGGATGAATTTGTGAAAGAATTCTCAGCCACTACAAATTTGAATACACCGATTTCATTAGCCAACATGATGTTTTACCATCACATTTATGATTTGTCGATTGATTACAGATTAACTGACAAGATTAGTTCTGGTGTGATATTGTCAACCATACATTCCAGCAAAGGTTTGGAATATGATGTTGTTTTTATAAAAGGCTGTCAGAATAAAAACTGGGAAGATACCGGTGATTCAAGAGGCGGCATCACGGTTCCAAGAGTTTTGAATCAAATCATCAGACAGGATAATGATGATATTGAAGATTTGAGAAGGGTTTTCTATGTTGGTTTGACCAGAGCGAAATGCAGGTTGTACATCAGCTTTTGCAAAGATGAAACGTTGAAATATCCTTCCATTGCCTCAACTTTATTAGCGCCGTTTTTTGAATCAGAAAACATCATTGTAGAAGACATGCCATTGATTGAACTTCCTTCTCTTGAAGATGATTTGATTTCCTTAGAAACTTCAGAACCTTTAATGGAATTGATTCGTTACAGAGTATCACAGTTCGCGATTTCAACAAGTAGTACTTATAATTGGTTGCAGTGTCAAAACAAATTCTTCTTCACAAATATCTGCAAGATTCAAGATGAAGGCAATGAAGCGATGAGTTTTGGAAGCATGGTGCATGAGGTGTTGGAAGAAATTGCAAAAGATATTTCCATTCAGCGTGATGCAGCAAGAATACAATCACTTGTTGATCGTGTGTTCTTGTCTTATAAATATCAGTTTCATCCTTTACATCAAACTGGTTACAAACAAGCCGCCAAATCTGTGGTCATATATTATTTGAATGAGAAGCCATTTACAAAGACGCCCGATGAAGTAGAAAAATATTTAGCTCATACTTTGGATAATGGTGTTAAGTTAAGCGGAGTGTTAGATAGGCTAGAATTTCATGGAGACACCGCAAAAGTTATTGATTATAAATCCGGGAAATATTATGCTAACAATGAAATCTTCTCGAGCAGTCTCGAGCCAGGTAGCGGATACTGGAGGCAGGGGATGATGTACAATTATCTGATTAATGGGGTTTATGGTAACAAGTACAAAGTTGATTTTGCATTTAATTATGTAGAGGAAAAAGAGGAAAAGAATAGAGTGAAACCATTTACCTATGAAGCGAATCTGGGTTATGAAGAATGGTTGTTGAAAATTTGGAATCAGTTTCAGGAGATGAAATTTAATAGGAGTTGTGTTGATGAGGGATGTGTGTATTGTAGGGAGAGGTGGTCTATTAACCAATAATTTATCTATCTTTGATAGTATCATTTGATATTATCATTGAAACCCCCATACGACATATCATCCCGGATTTTGCAACTGATCAGCTCTATTTCTATTAAGTTAGGAGAGGTGAATGCCAATTTTCTGAACAGACAAACACCATTGCTTAGAAAACAAAATCGAATCAAAACCATTCATGCTTCTTTGAGTATTGAGGGCAACACACTTAGTGAAGAACAAATTACAGCCATTATCGAAAAGAAGCGAGTTGTAGGTCCGCAAAAAGATATTTTGGAAGTGCTTAATGCGGCTAAAGTATATGAGAACATAAAATCGTACAATCCTCATTCAATAAAATCATTTCTTAATGCTCATAAAACACTGATGGTAGGGCTTATTGAAAGTTCAGGCAAATTCAGAAGCAAAGGTGCCGGTATTGTAAAGGGTTCTAAAATCACACATATTGCACCTCATTATCAAAATGTTCCTGGGTTGATAAATGACCTTTTTGATTATCTTAAAAATGATGACGATTTATTGCTTATAAAAAGTTGTGTTTTCCATTATGAAATGGAATTCATTCATCCATTTGCGGATGGTAATGGAAGAATGGGGCGTTTATGGCAAACCTTGATTTTACAAAAAGTGTTTCCAGTTTTTGAATTCCTTCCTTTAGAAACAATTGTTCGGGATACTCAAAAAGAATATTACCAGTCTTTATCTAAAAGTGATAAAAAAGGAAACTCTACTCCGTTTATTGAATATATGCTTGACGTTATTGATAAGTCACTAGATGATTTGTTGAATTACAATAACAGAGTGATGACTGACTTGCAACGCATTGAATATTTTATGCACCTTGGCAAAAAAGAATTCTCAAGAAAAGATTACATGGCCGTATTTAAGAATATTTCATCTGCAACTGCCAGTCGAGATTTGCAGAAAGGAACTGAGCTGAAGTTGTTCGAAAAAGAAGGGGAGAGAAATAAGGCAAGGTATTTAATAGTGTAACTTACATTCGCGAAATCCTCTCAACATTAAACCTCGCAATCGGATTGATTTCCGCTAACTCCCCATAAAATTTAATCACATTGTGATAAATAATATCACTGGAATTATTCGCATGTTCTGAAACAATTTCGCTGAATTTATCATTCGACTCATTGATGATATCTTCTGCAACATCATAATCATACATCAAGGCTTCCATTTTTTCGGAAATGAACATTCCGGAATAAAAGCCATTTAACTGATGAGTTTCAACAAATTTATTGGCAAAACACCAAATGAAGATATTGTCTTTATTTTTTAAAGCTGGAGTAAAGCTTTGGTCAACTATAAAGGTCATATGCCCTTCATCCGGAAACTGGCTTACCGCAAATAATCCTTGCGGTGAGCCATGTCCCATCATCATAATGCGATCATGCTCGTGGACTAATTGTAATAATTCAGCTTTGGTAATTTCGCCGGTTATCAAAGTGCTTTTTAGCACGTTTTTATAAATAGGTTTTAAAAAATCGGTTGATTCGTCTGCGGGATGGATGATGAGGGTTTTCATTTTTTTAAAGAGTTTGTTTTAATATAATTATCGTTGTCGCTTTCTTTTTACCATAAATAAATTACTAACAATTGACACCTTTTATTTTGTAACCCCATTCACTCATCATGGGCCCCAATTCATTTTTCTTTTCTCTTAAAAATGTTTTCAGATTTTGAATCATCAATTCAGTTTCCTCTGGTGAATTGTATTCAATGGGTTTGCTTTCAAACTTCATTCCCATTTTAACAAGAATAGATTTTTTAATGAGGTAGAATTTCTCCTCTCCAAATTTTATGAACTCACTATCATTCACCTGGTTGATGTAATAATAACGAGATAGTTTGATCACTTTGAAATTCTTAAATGGAAGGATTTTTATTTTTTGTTTCTTCATGATTTTAAATTTTGGCCCCGAGTTATCGAGACAAGTTTTTAACTTCTCTGATTTGTTCACCTAATAATTTGAAATCGTTGATCTCAAGTGGAGAGACTTTCAATAAACTCATTTTCCCTTTGTTTTCTCTGTAGTATTCTCTTAAATCCATCAATAATCTCCCCAACACATTTTCTCCAGTAACAATATTTTCATTTCCTTTTACTCTCACACAACCCCAGAAACGATCACTGTTACTTATTTCTACAATTTCTTTATCACCAGTTCTGTCCAGTAAACCTCCAAATAGTAGAGGATGTGAACATAATTTTACTTTCAAACACCAGTAGATCAAATCAACTTTTATCTCATCAAAATCATCTCTTGTAAATTCTTTTCTGTATTTCTTCGAAATCATTTTTGAACCTTTTGGACTCTTGTTTTCTAATATCTCTCTTTGAATATCAGGATGAGAAGTAAAACGTAAACATTGATACAATGATTCACTACTTCTTACCAAAATATCATTTACGTGTAAATGAAAATATTTACCTGACATGTTTGATAATCCACCGAAAGTTTCATCTAATTTGTAAAATGAGATGACTTGAGTTAAATCATACTGTTGAAGAGTTGTTGTTTCCATATTTTTATTTTTAGAAAATCAAATATGGTTGTAGTGATTGTACTCTTTTTACATCGACTAAAAAATTATCCAGACATTCCCCATTTATTTTTAATGATTCTATTTATGTCATCAACAGGATTGAGTTTGAAATTTATTTTTGGTTTTTCATAACTGAAGAAACAAAAATCCCTTACATCAAAAGTGAACAATTTCAATGCACTCGGATGTATGGTATTCTCGCAATACAAATAATCTGCAGCGTATACGCCATGGACATTGGCATCATCAATCAAATTAGGGTCTAAATACCAGGTATTATTTATCAATGAAGTATCAATTCTCCAAACATCAAATTCATAAATAAATCTGAGGTATTCATAATTATCCAATCCATAACTATCAAAACAGATAGGCCATAATCTGGTTACCTTATTTATCTGATTGTTTGCCCATACACCTCCTAAACCTCTATCTTTCCCACAAATTCCATCAAAAACAAAACTCAATCTTTTTAAAAATATGTCTTCATCCGACTGGTTTACATTTCCGACATAATTCAGATGATATAAATACCGATCGGGTCTGTATTTTTTCCATTCTGATTTTGGAGTACTAATGGTGTGTCTTCTTTTACGTCTGATTGGGCAATAAGGAGTCGATTTCATTTTTAATGAATTTTATTAAACTTTGAAATCGATATAAAAGATTAGGAGGATGTCATTTTGTTGCTTTGATAAAACAAATGTCTGAAAGTGTTTTGTAATGTATTTACAACGAAGAAAATATTTTAAAATCAATGCCTGTTTATATTTTCGAATATTTATATTTGATAACTGAAAAGCATTTTTATGAATCCTGTTGTTCAATATAAATCTCGCGTGGCTTCAAGATATTTTCCGGTCCATCCGGATGAAATTGGTATGAAAATTATTGAAGCCGATAGCTATTTCACATCCATAAAATACAATGGTCACTTTGGGATCATTACTGTAAAAAATGGGAAAGCAATTATTTACGGAAGTGATGGTTCCGAAAAATCTATTCCTTTAATTGAAACAGCAGCTTTGAAAATTGGTAAAGAATTTACCATAGCCGGAGAAATCTGCTGCTTTAAAGATGGAGTTTCTCAAACCAATATACATGTTACTGCGGCATTGGATGAACCTCACAATTTTGACATTCGCTTTGCGGTTTTTGATTTGTTGGAATGGGAACAAGAAAATTCATTTGAAGATTTTGCATCAAGGTATGAGAAGCTGCAATTATTCAAAGAAGAAACACTTTTCCATGTTGAACAGCATTTGCATACTAGCAGAAAAGATATCATTGATTTTTACAAGAAAAATATTCAGAACAACGAAGGTGTGATTGTGCGTTCATCTTCTGGTATAACTCATAAAATCAAGCCCATTATTACCATTGATCTTGTTGTTTTAGGATATGCATTGAAAGAGAATGAAGACAGTCTAAGGGAATTATTGCTTGGCTTTGTTGTTGATGACAATCAATATCAAATTATCACCAGATGCAGTAGTGGTTACTCTGAGAAAGAAAGACTTGATATTTTAAATAAACTAAAGCCTTTGCATTGTGAATCCGATTATACAGAAGTTTCAGGTGCCAAGACAGCTTTTATTATGGTCAAACCAGAATTGGTTGTTGAAATAAAATGTATAGACATTCTTGATCAGAATACTTCAGGTTCAATTAAGAAAATGAGATTGAATTATGATGATAAAAGTGGCTATCAAAAACAGCAATTGTCATCAGCTTTTAGTTGCATTTCACCTGTTTTCATTTGTTTTAGAGAGGATAAAAAAACTACAGTTAATGATGCTGGTTTTACTCAAGTCGCGCATCTTATTGATGAGAAAATCATTTCAAAACAAAACGATAATTTAATTCCATCTGATGTTGTGCATTCTGAATCGTACACCAAATCAGGAAAGGGAGGAATGGCAATAAGAAAATTTACGGTAATTAAAACCAATAAAGAAGCTACCGGTTTGTATTCTGCATACAATGTTATTTACACAGATTTTAGTGCCGGCAGAAAAACACCATTAGAGCAGGAGTTGTTTTTATGCTCAACAGAAAAAGAAGCATTAGAAAAAGTTGAGACGTTAAAAGATGAAAACATTAAAAAAGGCTGGGAACTACATAAATAATTTGTCATGGCTAAATCAATAACATTCTCCATAGGAGATAAGAAATTTCAGGGTGCAATCAATAAGGTCGATCGAGATAAAGTATATGGTTTTGTAGAGGAACTGGTTACTGATGCTTCCGGAAATTTATGTACTACGGGAAGCATTATGGACGATGGAAGTACCATTATTCTTTCAGGAGCAACTGCATTAAAAACGGTAGACAAGAACAACAAAGAGGTTGATAAAAAAACGTTGAAGGCTGTTTATATGGATGGTAAAGATGCAGTACTAGTTCCTTCTTCTTACGATCAGGAAGTAATACTTCAAAAAACGATTGTTGATGATTTGTACAATTTGGAAGTTACAGCTGTTTATCAAATGGCATTTGAAGATGCCGAAATAGCAAAAGCAGATGTATTGAAAATGCTGGGTGATGATTATTATCGCTTTGTGTTCAATTATCGTTCGGATTATGAAGGTGCAGATGCAATCATGTTGGCAAAAGGAACTGAAGTATTTGTTTTAACCGGCCGTTTATTGGAATTTAATTTTCTGGAAAATAAAAATACTGTTGTGGTGTTAGAAGATGAAACTGCAGCAGAGACTGATGATTCAATTGATTTTGGAATGCTATAATTAAAAATTTAATTTATGTCGAGATATATCAATTTAGCCGATGACAAAGGCAGAAATGCAGAAGTTATTTTTAGTGGTATTACTAAAAAGCCATTGGTGAAAATGGTGACAACTGAAGGCGAAGAAACCCATAGTGTAAGGGTGCTCAAAGGAAAAGC
>CAINVS010000181.1 GCA_903854205.1 uncultured Bacteroidota bacterium
CCATTTTTCATCTTCCATTCCGCTTCAAGAACATCATAACCCCAATGATGTTTAACCCAGATCCGTCATTAGAAATTCTATTCGCTTCGCGGAGCCTTCGGGTTCCAAGCCTAAATTGCTGTGAAACTAAGCACTTACTCGTTTTTTTGGTTTTGAACCGAAGGACCGTGAAACGAAATAGGGGTAACTATTTCGCTTTGCGGTCCTTCGGTTCTTCCCCCCCAAAAACTCCGTGAGCACTTATTTTCACTGTGTGGAGCCCTTCGGGGTTCGCTTCGCGGTCCTTCGGTTCTTTGCCATTTTGGCTTTCATCACGAACTCTAATGACGGATCTGGGTTTATTTTTATATGGGTCAACAAAGTGCTGATAGCCTTCTTTCAGAATGGGCTTACCATAAATTTTGCTATGTTCTTCAATCAGGTTTTTCGCCATTTTTAGGCAAAGTTCAAAATTTTCTTTGTTGAGTTCATCTGAATAATGATGCAGAAAAACCCAATTTAATTTATCATTTTCAAAACGGTAAACCCATTCAACAGCTACACCTTCAATCGTTTCCGGCCGATGACAATTTGTCTCTGAATGATATTTTGTTGTTTTCAGCCCCTGATAAATTTGATTTAAAGCTGCTTCAGACATACCTAATTGAATGGAAGGCGGAATCTGAAACCCAAGAAGCATTAGTACAAGATAAATCATAGTATTATTAGTTTGGAATTAATAAATTAGTACAAATTAGTAAGTACTGATTTCCGGATTTCCAGGACACTATCACTCTTGGTGTGTAAGTTTAAAAAAGTATGCAATAAAAAATTTCTTTCGTTTTTCAAAAATAATTAGAAATTTCTCCAAAAACAAACCCGGTCTTTTATTAAAAGATCCGGGTCCACTGATATTTTATGTTCGAATTTTTATTCTCCGAATATTTCTTTTAATTTTTGTTCCAATGCCTCGCCACGAAGATTTTTGGCAATGATGACGCCATTTTTATCAAGTAATAGGGTGTTTGGAATACCTGTTACTTTATAAAGTGCCGCTGCAGCTGATTTCCAACCCTGAAGATCGCTTACATGATGCCAGGTGAGTTTATCTGCTTCGATTGCACCCTTCCATTTTGCACCGTCAGTATCCAAAGAAACACCGATTACATCGAAGCCTTTAGTTTTGTATTTATTGTAAACAGCTACCACATTAGGATTTTCGCGCCGGCAAGGACCACACCAGCTCGCCCAAAAATCGACCAGTACAACTTTTCCGCGAAGGCTTTTCAGGCTTTTTGTTCCACCCTCGGGGGTTGCTGCAGAGAAGTTGGGCGCCTCATCACCTATTTCAGTACTGCTTTTCAATTGAGCAATCTGCTGATCCATGAAATTATCCAAAACGACATTTTGCCCTTTGTAGAGTTTCTGATATTGCTCGGCATATTTCAAAAACAATTTTTTATTGTTGGTCATCACACCAAAAGATGTGGCCAATAGTGCGGAACGGTATTGAGGATTTTTTTGACCTACTTTAACCAAAGTGGCATCGAGATAAGTCTGAACCTGCTCCTGAGATAGTTGAACCTGTGTCAGATTGGTAGCAAAATCTTTGATCGACTGATAAAAGAAAGCACATCTTACATAGTTGGTATCTGCCAAATCGGCAAATTGAAAATAATTTTCTCCAATATACTGCCCTTCAGTTTGTTGCTGATCTTTCTGGTTATTCTGAAAACTTTGGTAAGTAAATAATGCTACTATTGGAGCTAATTCATGATGATCTTTTTTCAGTCTGTTATAGAGTTCTTTGCGGCGGAAATCTATTTCAGTCAGACTTTTTTTCAATTCAGCCTGAATCTCAGCTTTCCCGTTATTTTGCTGATAAGCAGTTAATACAGTAATAAACTCATTACTTTGTGATTTTATGCTGTCCACCATCTGCTCAAAAGCAATATTAACTTTTGAATCTTCAAACTTCATACCCTGCATAGCAGCACAACTGCCGCTGAGAATTACTTTTTCTTCAGAACCGAGTACGACAGGACGCATATCAGTCATCGTATTGTTTACTACTCTACCGAGATAATAATTGCCGAAGGAAAGATTTTTGAGCTTGAAGATAAATTCAAAACCATTTTTACCCAATACTGGGGTAGTTTTGGCCACTTCTTCCACCTGAACGCCTGTCCATGAATAAAGACGCATCGTGTCTATATTGCAGGTATCTTTTTCTGACATCTGAATAATCAGGTCAGCATGTTTTAATACTTTATGTCTATGCTGAGCAAATACAGCATTTACTGTAAACAGTAAAATAGCCGATAAAATTGCTATTTTTTTGATATTGAAGTTTTTGTACATAAATAATTAAACTTGATAAGTCAAAGAAATAAGGCTTTTGCCTATAGGCAGAAAATCTCCCGTAAATTTACAAACAAATTTTGAAATTTGCACAAAAAAGGCTTGTATAGGTTTTTATTAACAAGCATTGCGCCAAAAATTATAAATAATTGCTTTTGGGGTTTCCAGGAAGTCTCAGTTTTTACTTTTTGCCCATTTTATTTGCCTTTTACTCTTTGCTGTCTAATCTTATTGCTATCTTCGCCCCGATTTTGCAGGACTCTTTTTGAGGCGATGCACTTTAGCGGACAATGTATTCTGAACGGAAAACCAAACGGCACCTATGATTCACTACCAAAAAAAGATCAACGGCCGCATTCAGGAACTACAATCGATAGAACCCGGTTGCTGGATAACCATCACGCCTCCATTCAATATCGTCGAACTGGAACAGTTGGCCGAAAAGTTGGACATTGACATTGACTACCTGACTGACCCTCTTGATATTGACGAACGTACGCGTTTTGAATCGGATGAAAATATCAAACTGATCGTAATAAATACTCCGGTGCTGAATGATAACACTACAGAGGAACGCACCCTCTACATCACTGTTCCTATTGGTATTGTATTGATGCCCGACTATGTTATCACGATTGCCTCCTACGAAAATTCGGTTTTACAGTATTTTAAAGACGGAAAATCCAAAACCTTTAATCCTCACGACCACTCCCTTTTTGTACTCCAGATCATGGAACAGAATGTGATTGCCTACCTTCGTTGCCTGAAGGACATCAACATACGCAGAAATGTAGTAGAACAGGAGGTTTATGAGTCGAGTAAAAACTCTGACCTTCGTAAACTGCTGAACTTAGAAAAATCATTGGTTTATTTTGCTACCGAACTAAGCGCTATAGGTCAGATGATGCTGAAAATGCAGCGCACCGATTTTCTGATTATCCGCCATGACGAAGATAAGGTAGACCTGATGCAGGATATCATCATCGATAACTCTCAGGCACTTGAAATGTCAAGTATTTACTCCAACATCTTGGCAAGTACGATGGAGGCCCTTGCTTCCATGATTTCGAACAACCTGAATGAGGTGATGAAACGCCTCACTGTGATTACATTGGTACTGATGATTCCTACCCTTGTGGCCAGTTTTTTTGGTATGAATGTCCCACTGCCTTTCGGTGATGCATCGCCTTTTGCATTTTGGATTATTCTGGGCAGTTCTACGCTGATTTCCACTCTATTGGTACTCTTTTTCCAAAGGAAAAAGTTGTATTGACCTAAGTATTGAGATTAGGGTAGATTCTGTAAGTTTAATTCAATTTAGGAATTTTATAGAGTCTCAACAGCGCATCCCAACCCATTGCTACTAAATAATTACCGTCAGGACTTATTGCTGCAGCCTGAATATAAGTTCCTTTAACAGCAACACCTGCAAGGGGATTACCGGTTTTGCCGTCATAAACATAAATGACTCTGTCGTTCCCTACACCTGCATACAGTGATTTATCCTCTGTAAATCCTCCGAAATAATGTTCACAGAGCAATGAAGAGCTGACGCTGGGCGATAAAAAAGAAAAAAGAGTATGTGTTGGCGCTCGATCAAGTTTTGGCCGTGATTGCAGACCGGGCGGGGCCTATAGACGGCAACATACCGGACGAGGCGGTGCCAAACGATAATTTGCCC
>CAINVS010000182.1 GCA_903854205.1 uncultured Bacteroidota bacterium
AAGGGAAAATCGAAGGGAAAATTGAGATTGCAAAAAATTTAAAGCGAATGGGCTTGAATGTTGAGCAAATTATTGAGGCTACGGGATTAAATAAAGAGGAAATCGAGAATTTATAATGATAAACCTGAAGTGAAGGATCAAGAACTTAAGTTCTGTCTTTAATTATCTTTTTTATCTTTTATAAAATTGGGATTCAGCTCCAGCGGAGCGGCCTGTTCTTAGCCGCAGGCAGGAACGGGATTAGAGCCACAGCGTGGTGACCTTCACGAATGCCTTTTTAAACGATTTTCAATTACAGAAATAGAATAGGTCATCCCTACGGGACTGTTTCTCATCTTAGCCTTTCGGCTAAGAACAGATGACCCTATGGGGTCAGAAAAATTTCGCAAAAATCTGATGCCACCGAAAGCTTTCGTGGTATGCTCTGATTTTCATCACCTTTAGATACCTGGGTTTCAATCAAGGACCACACAAACAAAAAAGCGGAAGAAAACTCCTACGCTTTTATAAATATATTTAGCTGATAATCTGCCTTCTGATAATCTGTCTCGTCCGAAAGACGAGACTTATCTCTACTTCGGTAACCAGCTCAAATAATAATCTGGCATTTCAATCGCTGCAGTGTGCTCGGTCATAAAGAGCGGACGGAAAGTATCAATCATTACTGCTAGTTCTGGTGTTTCTTTGGCTCCGATTGATTTTTCAACCGTGCCAGGCTGCGGTCCGTGCGGAATGCCTGCTGGATGCTGCGTAATCATGCCTTTTTCGACATGGGCGCGACTCATAAATTCACCATCCACATAGTATAAAACCTCGTCGCTATCGATGTTGCTGTGATGATATGGCGCCGGAATAGACAACGGATGATAATCGTACAAACGCGGCACAAAGGAACATACCACCAAGGCCGATGTTTCAAAAGTCTGGTGAATGGGTGGCGGCATGTGAATACGACCGGTAATCGGCTCAAAATCATGAATAGAAAAGGCAAAGGGATAGCAATAACCGTCCCAGCCAATTACATCGAATGGATGATTGAGGTAGGTGTAAGGATACATAATATCCTGTTTCTTAATGTAAAACAGAAAATTTCCCTGTTCGTTATGCGTTTCTAAATGCTCTGGCTTGCGGATATCGCGCTCGCAATAGGGCGAATGCTCGAGCAACTGTCCATGATGATTTCTGTAGCGCTTGGGCGTGCGTATGGGTGCGTAGGATTCGAGAATCAAGAGGCGATTTTGCTCCGTATCGAAATGCAACTGATAGGTGGTACCTCTTGGCACAATAAGGTAATCGCCGTAACCAAATTTGATATTTCCATACATGGTTTTCAATACACCACTTCCTTCGTGAATGAAAATCATTTCATCAGAATCGGCATTTTTGAAAAAGTAATCGGTCATCGACTTTCTGGGCGCCGCCAAAATTATTTTACAGTCGTGATTTACCAAAACCGGTTTTCTGCTTTTCAGATAATCATCTTCAGGCGCAATTTGAAAACCTTTCAGGCAACGAGGTTTCAACTGATTGTCGGTAATCATCTTAGGCGCTACCGAAAATGGTTCGCCAAACTGACGAATCATTGTAGGCGGATTTAGATGATAAAGGAGCGAATAAACATCGGAAAATCCTTCGGTTGAAAAAAGCTCCTCGGCATAAAGGCTGCCATCGGGTTTTCTGAACTGTGTATGGCGTTTATGGGGTATTTGTCCCAGACTGTGATAATGCATAAGTTCGCTGTTTATGGTGGCTGTTCAATTTTGTGCTAAATATAGTGAGAATTTATAAAATACAGCCAATTGCAGAAACTGAAAAACTGATTTTTTATCCCTAAAATTAAAATCTAAATCGATTCACCAATAATCCAGCCGCCTGTCCAGGCTGCCTGAAAATTAAAACCGCCTGTAAGGGCATCGATATCCAGGATCTCGCCGGCTAGATATAGATCGGGAACAATCTTCGACTCGAAACGGGTAAAATTAACCTCGTCCAAATCCACGCCTCCTGCACTCACAAACTCTTCCTTAAAAGTACTTTTGCCGTTTACCTGCCATTCCGACTGACAGAGCTGCATCCAGAGTCCGTTCATTTGTACCTTTGTCAGATTGGCCCAAATATCGGTAGGTCCAATGCCGGCAGCCTCTACCAGTTTCTGCCAGAGTCTTGATGGAATATCGAAAGTAGGGTTTGCCCTGACCTGTTTTTTAGCCCAATCAGTTTTAATATCCTGCAGTTCTTCTTTTATATGTTCAGGGTTTCTTGAAACCCAATTGATTCTTATTTTGAAATTATAATCCTGATCATGCATCCATCTTGCGCCCCAGGCCGATAGTTTAAGTATACCAGGCCCGCTTAAGCCCCAATGTGTAATAAGGAGAGGGCCGCTTGATTGTAATAGCTTTTGACCTGTTACATCTACCAGGGCATCCGAAACGGAAAGTCCGGCCAAATCTGCAATACGCGGATCTTTTATATTGAAGGTAAAGAGCGAAGGTACCGGTTCTATAATATTGTGGCCCATTTTTTCCAATAGCGCCCAAACAGCAGGACTGCTGCCGGCAGCAATAATGAGCGCATCAGCCTGAAAAACCTCTTTGGCCTTGATTTCAAAACCACCATTGGGTCGGATACCGATACTGTCAACACGTTGTTGGGTCAGAACTTTTACACCGGCTTTTTTGGCAGCGTTCAACAGACAATCGAGAATACTTTGAGAGCTATCACTTTCCGGGAAAATACGTCCGTCCTCTTCTATTTTAAGCTTAACTCCTCTTTTTTCAAACCAATCTAAAGTATCACCACAGGCAAACTTATGAAAAGGGCCCAAAAGCGCTTTGTTGCCTCTTGGATAAAATTTGACCAATTCCTTTGGAACCCAGCAGGCATGGGTAACATTGCATCTGCCACCGCCAGATATTTTTACTTTTTGCAATACTTCCCTCCCCCGCTCCAAAATAATGACTTTATGCGATGGGTCACGTTCTGCAGCACGAATGGCAGCAAAAAATCCGGCTGCACCGCCTCCGATAACTATAATATTTTTCATTGAGAATTTGTAAATTGCTAGTTGGTAGTTGGTACTTGGTAGTTGGTACTTAGTAGTTGGTACTTGGTACTTGGTACTTGGTACTTGGTACTTGGTACTTGGTACTTGGTACTTGGTACTTGGTACTTGGTACTTGGTAAAAAATAATAATTTTAAGTATATTAAAAAACTACCAAAACATAATTAAAATTAAAACCTTGAATTATTCATTTTTAATCCTTTGCATCATCCTTTGGATGAACTGTCAGCGACTCTTCAAAAAGTCTGACGACAACTTCCAGCTGCTCGCTGCTCAAAGCTTTGAGAATGCCTTTGGTCACAGAAAGAATACCTGATTTTCCTACACTGAGTGCCATCTCGATGCTTTTCATTTTGAGCATACCAATTTTTACCTCTTTGAGGGGTTTTATGAAAAAATAATCCAACCCGACATTTGACAAATCCTGTACAACGCTATAAAGATCATTGGCATAGCGGGTCTTGTCTTCTGCTTTGCGCATATTGTCAAGTAAGGTATTAATTTTTTCTTCCAGTTCCTTTGGAAGTGGGAAACCGAGGTATTTTGTTCGAGACATAATCTGTGT
>CAINVS010000183.1 GCA_903854205.1 uncultured Bacteroidota bacterium
GGAATTACTCGCTGAAGGGTGAAAAGGTGGTGGCTACAACAGTGGTTCGGGCAGGGATAGAGGGGCTGAAATGAATTTGGAAGATTAAGATGTTATTCTCCAAAGGTATTTTTTTTGAAACCCAAAAAATGAGCCCAAATATATTAGTATCGGGCTAATTTTAATATAATAGCTAAACTTAAGGCAGTCTATGTTTTGAACAAATCGAATTTTGACAATTACTTTATTTTGTTCTCAGACAGAAACTGATTGTCTGCATCTCAAGTTGTGTCATAAAGGACTAACTCCCACAAGATGCTTTATTCTCTTTAATTGCCTTAAGCGCAGTACCTGCTTTTGTCCTCAGATTTACTTTTTGATTTGACTTAATGGAAGTCAGATTTGCACCATCAACTGAAGTGATGAAAGCATTTAATTTACCGGTAGCGGCAGTCCAATTTCCAGTTTTGACACTGGCTTTAGCATTCTCCAATTTTTCAATGAAAGGTGTTTTATTATTAATGGTAGTAATAAGGTTCACCTCTGTAATCAGTTGATCTATGATTGCACATACATCAACATTTGCTTCTATCTTTGTATTCCAACTGAATGACATCAGTAAAAAAAAGCTAATTCCCAAAAATACAATTTTCATAGCTTACAAATTTAATTATTAAAAAAAGAGTTAAAATTTAGATCATTAGGCTACAATTGATCAGGTAACACAAAACTTTAAATCAATTGAAATAGTTAGGTTGTCCAATTTTAAATAAAATACAATTTAAGTAAAATTAAATATTTACAATAAAAAAAGTGTCTAAACAGACACTTTTTTATTGTAAATTTATAAACACTTCAAATCGTTTTACTGTTTTTTCAACAGATCACGAATTTCAGTCAGCAATTCTTCCTGAGTCGGGCCCGTCGGCGCTGGAGGTGCTGCTTCGGTTTCTTTTTTCTTATTGGCTGAATTTACAATTTTAAGCAGGGAGAAGATACATAAAGCAATGACGATAAAGTTAATGGTGGCAGCCAAAAACTTACCATAGGCTACCTTTCCAAATTTCAGTTTCTGAATATCGTCCACTCCGGCTGCATCCAAAGCAGGGTTGAGGAGTAATGGAGTAACAACATCTGCCACAAGAGATGAAATAATAGCACCGAATGCCGCACCGATTATTACACCAACAGCGAGGTCAATTACGTTTCCACGCATGGCAAAATCTTTAAACTCTTTAATAAAACCCATAATTAAGATGTTTATTTGTTAAAAAATAGTTGACTTCAATAAATAAAATTATATATTCTCAATAATACACAAACATAAGAAATTATCAAAAAAATGACTTACTAACGGGCATTATTTATTTTTAAAAACCAATTTAAATAAAAAGATTTTAGTAATTTTGCAAAACTATAATCGGAAGATTTGGTTATGGAGGTAACAATAAACTGCTTAAACTAATAAAAAAGCAATGTAATTCTAATTTTGCTTTAATTATCATTAATTATCTAAAATCTACAGGAAAAGCTATTGATAAAAATTAAATTTAAAAAAGCTTTTGAAAAAAAACCAATCCTAATTTATATAAATCCTTTTTTATGTACAACATTTTCAAAATTATTCTGCCGATTTTTCTTTTGGTCATCGGACTTTATGAAAACTCTTTTGCACAACAGGAAACGCTGATCCGTCAGTTTTTGGCTGAAAACAGAGAAAAACTGGGCCTGACTGCAGCAGATATAAGCGATTGGACCATTTATGACCAATACCAGTCCAAACACAATACTGTGAGCCATGTTTATATCAGACAGCGTCACCAGGGTATCGAAGTATATAACGCTATTGCAAACTTCAATATTAAAGACGGAAAAGTATTGAGTATAGGAGACCGTCTTGTCCGTAACCTAAACACAAAAATTAATACACAACAGGCTGCCATCAGCCCGGATGAAGCTATTAGAAAAGCTGCAAAAGAGTTGAATCTGACAATCATCAGCCCTATTCGCGCTTTAGAACCTGTAAGTTCACAGCATTTAATCTTCAGCAATGGCGGCATTTCTAAAGAAAATATTCCTGTAAAGCTTATCTACACACCAAATCCGGAAGGAGAAGTATTGCTTTCCTGGGATTTGAGCATTTATGAAAACAATGCAAAACACTGGTGGTCTGTTCGTGTTGACGCTCAAAACGGAAATATAATTGACAAAGCAGATTGGGTCATCAGCTGTAATTTTCCCGATGGAGCATTTGGAAAATGTAATAATCCTGAACACCATCACAATACAGCACCCCTTAACAGTTCCACGACAAGCTCGAATAATAGCAGCAATGCCATTCCCGAACAATACCGCGTTTTTGCGGAACCATTTGAAAGTCCAAATCACGGTCCCCGTACACTTGAAATCAATCCTAGAGACAGCACAGCTTCTCCTTGGGGCTGGCATGACACGAACGGCAGTGCCGGTGCAGAATTCACAATAACTCAGGGAAACAATGTACATGCTTATGATGATCGCGATGATGATGATTTACCCGGTTATTCACCCGATGGTACGGTAGCACTAAACTTTGATTTTCCTTTAAATTTGAATCAGACAGCAATAGGTTATCAGGATGCTGCTATCACCAACCTCTTTTATTGGAACAACCTCATGCACGATATGTGGTATCGTTACGGTTTCGATGAAGCGAGCGGCAATTTCCAACAAAACAACTATAGCCGCGGCGGATTGGCAACAGACTATGTTTTTGCTGAAGCACAAGACGGTGGCGGTACAAACAATGCCAATTTCGCAACTCCTGCAGATGGTGACAATCCCCGTATGCAGATGTACCTTTGGACAGGAGGAGGAGGCGTAAGCAATCTGCTCAACGTCAACAGTCCTGCAGGCATTGCCGGACCTAAAACTGCAGCTCAGGCAACTTTTGGCCCCGGCCTCACAACAACTCCAATTACTGCCAATGTTGTTTTGGCAGAAGACGGTACTGCGCCAATTAATGACGGATGTACCCCTTTGGTAAATCCGACCAATATCAATGGACGAATTGCACTGGTTTACCGCGGAGCATGTAATTTTACGGTAAAAGTTGCAGAAGCACAGGCTGCAGGTGCGCAGGCCGTTATTGTTATCAATAATGTTGCCGGAGCACCTTTTGCTATGGGCGGAACCGACCCTTCTATTACCATTCCATCGATCATGATTTCGGATGTTGATGGCGCTGCGATCGTAGCACAGATTAACGGCGGTCAGCCTGTAAATGCTACTTTGGCAGACAGCAGCGGTAGTTTCGACAAAGACGGTGACTTAGACAACGGAATCATTGCCCATGAATATGGTCATGGCATTTCAACCCGCCTGACAGGTGGTCCGGCCAATTCTAACTGCCTGAACAATTCAGAACAGATGGGAGAAGGATGGTCTGATTTCTTTGGTCTGATGATGACTATTGAAGCCGGAGATTTAGGTTCAGACGGTCGCGGTATCGGCACCTTTGCAACCGGTGAACCCATTACAGGCGGCGGTATCCGCAATGCACCCTACACTACAAATATGAGTGTAAATCCTTACACTTATGCAGATGTAAATAACACTGCAGATGTTTCAGAACCTCACGGAATTGGCTTTGTATGGTGCTCTATGCTTTGGGATCTCAACTGGGCGATGATTGACCAATATGGTTTCGACCCTGATTTCTTTGGCGGAAATGGCGGTAATAATATGACCATGCAATTGGTCATTGACGGGCTAAAACTGCAACCATGCAGTCCCGGTTTCACAGATGGCCGCGATGCCATTCTATTGGCAGACTCAATCCTATATGGTGGTGCTAATCAGTGCTTGATTTGGGATGTATTTGCGCGTCGTGGTTTGGGTTTCAGTGCAAATCAGGGAAGTTCTGCCAGTCGTACAGATCAGACAGAAGCTTTCGACATTCCGACTATCTGTGCCATTCCTACAGTCCCCCCGGTTTCAAATTTCAACAGCAGCTTAGTCTCCTCCTGCCGTGGGACAGTAAATTTCACTGATCAGTCAACGGGCACACCACAGTCCTGGACTTGGACTTTCGGCGATGGAAATGGATCTACTGCCAGAAATCCTACTCATACATATAGCAATAGCGGCACTTATACAGTCCAATTAATTGTAAGCAATACACTTGGAATCGATACAAGTACGGTTTCTGTCATTGTTAGTCTACCACCTCTTCCCACTGTAAGTGGAGTGTCTATTTGTGCAGGTCAGACAGCTGAGCTGACAGGCAATGCAACCGGTGATATCGTTTGGTA
>CAINVS010000184.1 GCA_903854205.1 uncultured Bacteroidota bacterium
CATTGGTGCAGGCTTTCAGGGTACATATTCCAGTCTTAGTTTAGATGTAAGTAAATTATATTTTTTGACCAACTAAAATAAGTTAAGAAATGTCTTTAAAAAATTTAGTTATAGTTTTGTATAAAAATAAACTTAAAAGCGAAATTAAGATTTAAAATTTTAATTTTCTACAAAATTATTTTTTTATTTTAACAGTATTTTATCTATGTACAAATTTCTTTTTCTAATTTCCTTTTCAATTCAACTTATTTCATGTGATATTGAGAATTCCTATAAGGAATCTGATGGAATAAATAAAATTATAAAAACACCTAATAAAAATATAAAGCTGTTCCCGGTTGAATCAGGCATTGCTGATGCAGAATATAAAGATTTGGAATTGGGCCCCTTTGGTTATGAAAATGAAGAACTAAAATTCATTATGAATGGTGCAACTCCCGGCACTAAAACACCTGGTTCAGAAAACAGGAAAAGCCAAATTTCAGGAAAGGGTTTATACTTGCATGTTGTTTTAAACGACACTACACATATATTATATAGCCATAGATTAATCCCTTATCAACTTCCTGATGGTGTATATAAAATGGTAGCATTTGTTTCAAGGTCCTATCATGAAAGTGTTAAAAGTCCCAAATCTTATTACGCTCGGGAATTTCAGGTAAAATCCGGCAGGACATACAAAAGCGGACCATTGAATCAGGCAGTTTTAGCCTATGCTGTTCCTTCTGGTATTTATACTGATGAGGAAACAGAAAATGTGATGCTCGATTTCTATTTGCACAATACAACAATAGAACCCGGGGCTAATAAAGTTAGAGTACTGATTGACAATAAAACCGAATTTTTTATTGATAAATGGCAGGCCTATTATATTAATGGTCTTGGTCTTGGAGAACATGAATTGGAAATGGAACTTCAAAACAAAAATGGTCAGCGTATCTATGGACCCTTGAAACAAAAGTTTCTGTTGCAGAAAAGCAAGTAATAATTTAATTTGAGGATTTGTCCCGATTCTCGGGATGATGATTTGGAAATTTTCAAAAACAGAGAGACTCCCTCTCTTGAAAAAGAGGCTGGATTTGTTATGATAAGTGCTGAACCCGAAACTCCGCAGGACTTTGTAAAGCCCCTCTTTTTCAAGATAGGGGTTTGGGGTGAGTTTGAATAGGCTATTAGTCTCTGAGTTTTAAACACTAAACAAATAAAGGCTGCCTCTTTTAGTAGAGAGCAGCCTTTGTTTATGTTATTTATTTTGAACGTTCAACATATAACAAGCAACGTTCAACAATTATTATTTCTATGGAGTAACATCAGTCAAGTTGCGCATCAGCATCTGATATCCTGAAGTATAAGGAACAGAACTGTCAAACTGACTAAGAATAGCAGTAACATTTACAGTGCCTCCAGTAACAGCTGTTCCGGAGAAAGTTGCACCTGTACGGGTGTACAATGCCACAGATCCTGAAGCGTCAGTAATTGTGTTGGAGAAGCCGTAGGTTGTACCACTGATTGTAACACCCTGAACGGTAATCAATGTAGATTCCCAATCTTCAGCATTGGCTAGAACCTGAGCAACTGTGGCAACTCTCGGTGTAACTGTGTTTCCTGTCGAAACAGTTGTAGCAGAAGTTAATCCAAGGTTATTTACCTGCAATAAGCCATTAAATTCTTCGAGGGAAGCACCTGTAATATTAACTTCGATTTTATCTCCTAAATTGATACTGTGTGTTGCCGTGAAGCGAAGTGTGACGCCAAAGCCCAAAGAATCCTGAATGACAAGATTCTGTGAGATCATGTTAGCACCTGCACGATCAGAAATAACAACACCTCTGATTTTGATGCTGCCGCTTACTGTGCCTGTAACTCCCGTATATTGTGCACGTACATCGCTGATATTAGATAATGTAGCATTACCTCCACATGGAGTGCCACCGGTTACATCATAAGCCGGGTCACGCAATTGGAACTGATAAGTAGTAAACTGACCTAAAATACCAACTACTTCAAGTGTACCGCATGGTACCGGATTAGCTGCAAAGGTAGCACCAAAACGGGTGAACAGATCAATTGTACCGCTTGCATCGTTCAAATCCAAAGTGCCTGAATATGTTGTACCGCCTGTTATCGTTGCATTTGAAATTTTGATCAGTCTGGATTCATAAGTTTCAGGACTGGCATTCAATGCAGAAAGTGTTACTGTGGTTGGAGGAACAGCATTTCCTGTAGAAACAACTGAAACTGCTCCGCTTGAAATACCTTCCAACTGCATCAGACCGTTAAATTCGCTTAAAGTACCACCATCCAAAGGAATTTCAACCTGATCTCCTTCATTAAAACTGTGTGTACTGCTGAAACGGACTGTGATGCCGCCTGTAGCATCCATTACCACCATGTTCTGACTTACAAGATTGGCAGTTGTGCGGTCGGAAATGACATAACCGTTAATTTTTGAATTAGTTGGGATACTTCCGCCGAAAGTAGCACGCATGGCAGCAATTGTGATCAGATTTCCACCTACAGATACTGTACAACGAGTATTGCCCATTGTCAGGTCATTTGGTTCGCGGATGTATAACTGAGCATCTGTACCGAAGCTTGAATGTACGCCTACAGCAATGCCATTTCCTAAAGGTGTTTTATCACTGGCAAAAGTAGCATAACCGCTGCTGCGCAACAAAACAGTATTGCCGCTGCAATCATTGATAGAACGGTTTACAGAAAGTCCGCCGACAGCATCAGCGAAGTTTTGATTGGTATCAACAGTAGCAAACTGAACATCATTCAGCTGTACAAGCATGTTGCGGTATTTTACTGTGCTTTTCAATTCTGCAATTGTTACGGTTTTGGGAACCAACGGCTGATCCTTTGCACCGGCAACAATGAATTGTGGTAGCATACCCTCAGGAATTCGGTCTCCTGCATCGTTGATAGTCAACTGATGATTGCCTTGATAGTCACCTACAAAAAGGCCTTTACATTTAACCCATACACGGCGGCCTACTGGATAATCAGTATAAAGACTGCTCATCTCAATACGGATCTCAATACCGGCACTGTCATCCTGAATAATAAGCTGTTTGTAAAAATTTCCTTTTTCATCTGAAGAAACAACAATTCCTTCGATTACAAGACTGTCGTTGATGAGACTTGGACTGTTACCAACTGTGTGCAGCGCTTTGATTTGAGAAATCGTGGCATTGGGTGTCAAAACCGGATATTCTTCAACAGGCGGTTCGTCAAAGTTTTTTTTACAGCTTTGAATGGTAGTGGTCATGGCGACTAGGCCAAGAAATAAAAGTGCTAAACGTGATATGCTTTTCATATAATTATAATAATTGAATGTCAAAATAATAAATTAAGTACCTCAAATTAACCCGGCAGACGGTAAACTATGCTGGCAAAATAATTGATGCCGGAACCCCAATTGTAACGGGTAGGGAAGGTGCTTGGATCATTGTCATTGAAGTTATACCGCAATTGCTCGAAACCGCCTGTTCTGATGTTGCGGTTGTTTAACAAATTGTTTACTCCGATGTTAAGGTAGATAAAAGAAGTTTTTTCACCCGTTTTGATACGGAATGACTTTCCGCCAAATACATCAATCGTAAAAATATTTGGCAATTGTTCCTGTGAAAGAATATTGTCCCAAAGCTGAGATCCCGGCTCAACAACCTGCTGCTGATAAACAGGGTTATTTATATAGGAAACGGCCTCGATAGTTCTACGGTCAGGATTAATATCAACAAAATTACGCATGAGGTAATTGAAATTGACATTGATAAACCAAAATTTAGGAGCATTATAGCTGATACCGAAGTTATATGCCCACTGTGGAGATCCTGCGATATAAGCATTCTTCATATAAGCTGTGCGTGAACTCACAACTGTGTTAGGATCATTGTCCAGATATACTTTGATATCGGGACGTGAAGTGTAGATAAATTCACCGATTGCTGCAACTGCATTCAGTTTAAGTCCCGGAAGTACTTCATATTGCAATGCCAATTCTACACCCATATGCTGTTTGTCAACATTCGTCATTACAAAGTTTATAAAACCGCTTTGCGCTGCGCCGTCATCGCCAACAAAAGCATTTTCGGAATAGAAATTTTTATTGTAATAATCATTCAGGAATCGGCTGAAATAACCGGCTACACGGGCTTTCATTTTTGGAGCAGCAAGGATATAACCTGCTTCAGTTCCATAAACGGTCGTACTTACAAGGCCATCTACCAATTGATCGCGATAGCTTGGTGATACATATGCATCGCGGAAATATGGTGCACGATTTCCATAATTTGCATTAGCAAAAAGGTAATTGCGGCCATTGATTTTGTAATTTATACCACCTTTAAAGTTGTAATTGAAAGAACTGTAAACCTGTCCTTTTCCTAAAGAATTATCAGGGAAACGGCCATTGCGCAGATTGCCTTCTCTCCAAAAACGGTTATAACTTACTTCAGCAGCTGCAAATGCTTCCAATTTTCCAAAACGGAAAGTTCCCTGTCCCCAAGTTGAAGCATTTTGTATATGAGCAAAGTAGTCATAATCAAAAATATCACCTTTACGAACCAATGAGTTAGGTTTGTCCAGGTTATTCTGTGCAAAGTTAGGGTTGTTGGCCGAATCACGCGCAGCAAACTGATTGATATCGACCCAATAATCACCACCCAACAAATCTTCCAATACTTTGTAGTTGTGGCTAATAAAATATTGACCTCTCAAA
>CAINVS010000185.1 GCA_903854205.1 uncultured Bacteroidota bacterium
ATAACGTACTGCTCCTGAAAGAACTACTTCTGTATTTTGGTTTAGGTTAGTATCAAAGTGAATTAGTTCCATTGCCTGATAAACAAACGCTGCAAAATCCTCATATTTGACCCAAATATAACCTTTGTTGCCCCATGTTTCGCCCCAACTGTTTTGGATTTCAAAAGCTCCTCCATGTTTTTCGTCATCATAACCAACCACACACATTGCATGACGACCATGAGGATTGTTCGGATTATCTTTTGCCGATTCCTTTGGAATCCAAACATCTCCGTTAGGATAATGAAAAGAATTTGGGCAGATCATGGAAATAACTACTGGATTGCCTTCAGATAGGCTTTTCTTCATTAAATCTACCTTTTGTTTGCCTGTTGTTTTATCCCACTCATCCCAAAGTTTTGCGTAACCTTTTATTTTATATTTGGTGGCATAAGTATAAATTTCCTTTGGAATAGAGCTTGGGCAATGAACACTGTATTCTGAAAGTTTTGGTATTCCAATTTCTTTCATATTTTTTACACACTCTGAAGTAAAAGCACCCCAACAGCTTGGATTATTGGATGTTACGCGATAGATAAATCCGTAAGCAAAAACATTTTTATCAATCTCAGCCTTATCTGTCCAACCGTTTTTCTGAGCTTCCAAAATAGTGCGCGCACAGAAACCGGTTGCCCAAGCCGCACAAGTACCGTACTGTCCCTGACTTTTAGGTGTTGGCGCCCATTTTTTAACTGAGGCGGAACCGCCTACATCGCGGTAATTGTCATTTGTCAGTTTAGCTTTTATGTCAAAGCTTTCATACAACATATCCGGCTCAGATGGTAATCCCATCGGAAAAAGTGGTTTATCAGGATCTTTCTGTGCGATGCCTATGAAAGGCAAAGCCAAAAAGCAAATAGGAAAAATGATATTTTTATACATAACAAAGATGAAAGTTAAAAGATGATCCGAGGTATTATCCTGACTAAAAAGTAGCCCAATATCAGTTCTTTCTTCTGAAGATAAAATTACCGCCCTCATCTCCTACCTGTGGCAAAACGCCAAACTGCGGGATATGATTATTGGGGCTGTTGTAAATTACAGCAGGTTTTATTTTAGAATAAAGACTTTCAGCACTCAAACAGTTTGTTGAATTTTCCTTCAATTTCTGAGACAAATATTTAAAAAATATACTTTCATCGGGCACTACAGTATTAGCACCGCTCGTCATAGCTCGGCGACTTTTCATCTTGGCCATTTCTTCACAGGCAAATTCTTCCGCATCGCGATAAGCACCTGTAAAGATAGAACCGCTGAAACATGCATCCGCAATAATTAGCGTGTGTTTAGCTTTCATTCCGTTCATGTAGTCACGCAATTCGGCATTGGACAACCAGGCCATGCGGCTCTCTTTGGCAGCATCGCTGGGTAGCCAGTAACCAACATCATTTTTAACAATTCCATGTCCTGAGTAATACACAAGCAGATTATCTTCTGGTCCGAGACGGTCCTGCAGGTAAGCCAGTTTATTGATAATATCTTCTTTTTTAGGGTTTTTGAGCAGTGTCACATCGCCGGGTTCAAAGGTGTAGTTATTGATCAGGATAGATTGAAGCTCAGTTGCATCCTTGACTGGTTTTTCCAAATCACGGAAGGAAAAATCTTCATAGCTTTCAACGCCAATAAGCAATGCATGATAATTTCCGGATTTAGCTGTAGCTTTAAATTCAATGGTTCGTTTTTCTGAACTGGTAGTTTTTCCGGCAGTTTTAACTACGATAATGAGTTCGTTTTTGCCGGGAACTAATTTTATTGATTGATCAACACTTTGTGTACAGTCATCATCTACACCAAAACCTCTTGATACAAATGTTTTTCCATTAAGCGTTACCTGTACATCTGTAATTGCTGCTTTAGACTGTATACAGGCTTTGATTTTGTAATTTTCTTCAGTTGTTGCAGTAAAATCTTTAAATGGGTGATCCCAAGTAATTTTTGGTGCCTCATTTGCTGTGAGTTTACTTTTTACCTCTGCAAGTCCATCTTTGTAATCCTGATTATTTGGATCTATTGTTAATGCTTTTTGGTAATCGGCCATTGCGTTTTGGTAATCGCCCAAACATGCGCGGGCATGGCCACGGTCACCATAGTAATATGATTCTTTTTTGACAGATAAAGACAGAGCCATATCAAAATCATTTACAGCATCGCGGCAACGATCCAAACAAAGGTAAATTGATGCTCGAGTATGATAGTTGAATTCATTTGCTTTCAACTTAATAGACTGATTTGCATCTGATAAAGCACCGCTGCATTGGCCCATCAGGTATTTGGACCATGCTCTGTTATTATAGCATATTGCGTGACTGGGTTGTACTTTTAATGCTTCTGTATAACAATATACAGCAAGTTCATGATCTTCTTCATTGGCAGCTTTTATACCTGCATTAAAATATTCGTCGAAGCTGTTCTGAAGATTCTTTTCATAATTGTAATGAAAGTAAGCGATTCTTTTATTTGCTTTCCATTCTTTTTCGACAAAGGCTGCAGGAAAACCTCCTTCAGTCTGATAACGCTCTGCCAATTGTGTTGTATATTTTGACATAACAACCAACCAAAAACCTTCACCATATGTCAAAGTTGTGATATTGTATCCAATTTTGTATTTGTCTTGTACCCAAGTATGGGGGAAAGTTTCTTCCCAGCGGTAAAGCTGTTTATCATAATCCACACCATTGGCCAGAACAGCAACCCATTCGCCATTGCCATAAGCCAGATCAATGATATCTTTCTGATCATTCCATTTGGCTTTGATAAATTCCTGAATTTCGGCAAAAGAGCTTCTTTTACCCCAGCTTTCGGAGGTGAGGTTTGCTCCTTTTGTCATAATGACAACCCATTCTCCACCGCCGTATTCTACATTGGTGAGGTCAAAACCTTCATTCCATTTCTGTTCTACCCAATCGCCCGGAAAGTTTTTGGTTTTATTGTAAGCCTGATTGCTGTACCCCATCGCTCCGGTTACGACCCACCATTCAGAACCATCGTAGGTTAGTTCGGTTATATACATTTTCTTTTTCCACTGTTCGGTAATGAAATTGGCCGGAAACTCGGGTTTATGCTCATAAGCTTCGGCATGACTGCCTTGTTTCATGACCACGCACCAAGTATCGTTTTGGGCATTAATTATACCTGTAAAACCAAAAAACAGCGTAAATATGGCAGCGATACTGATGATTTTATTCATTTTTATGGGTTAAGATTAGGTAAGTTTTGTCCAAAATTCAATTTTTAACCCAAAATCCGTTATTGGAAACTCTGTTTGCTTTATGGAGTCTTTGGGCTTTGTACCCTAAAGTCTTTCGCTTCGCGGAGCTTTGGTTCATCACGAACGCTAATGGCTGATCTGGGTAAAAATACAGTCTAAAGATAATCAAATAAATAATTGTGCCAAAATGAATTAATAACTAAACCAATTTATCAAACGAATAAATTTGAGGTTTTGTAAAAAAGACTGCCCTGAAAATTTTCAGAACAGTCTTTAGAAATAACTACAAACAAATAGATTTATTCAGGTTTACCATGACAACTTTTGTATTTTTTACCGCTGCCGCAGGGGCACAAATCATTTCTTCCAACTTTAGGTTCAACTTTGCGTGGTTGAATTTTTTCCGGAGCTTTTGTATTTTGTTCCTGCTGTCCGGCTCTGCGCTGACGTTCTTCTTCTTCTTTCTGCTGTTCAATATTGGTTTGAACTTCTTTGCTAACCGGAACGCGAACTTCACGTGCCTGACGAACCTCCTCTTCCTGTTGAATTGGAATCATTCCTTGGAATAAAAAAGAAGCCAATTCCTGACTAATTTCGCTGTTAAGGGTAACAAATAGTTTACGAGACTGAATTTTATATTCAACTAAAGGATCTTTTTGTGCAAAAGTTGCATTCTGAACCTGATCTTTCAGTTCATCCATATTCCGCAAGTGCTCTTTCCAAGAATAGTCTATAACAGAAAGCGTAATACTGCGTTCAATTTCATTGACAAGTGTCTTACCCTCAGATTCAAGTGCCAGTTTCATTTCGGCATTAATTTCAATTCCTTTGATTCCATTGGTAAAAGGAATAGCAATGCGCGTATATTTCATATTCGGATCGCTGTAAACGCGATTGATGATTGGCAATACCATTTCAGTGATGGACTTGAACTTTCGGTGGTAAGTATCCATAACAAAATCATGAAGACCATGAACCAGTTTGTTCAGCTCAGTCTCGCGGAAAGTTTTTGCTTCCATTTCAGGTTCAACACCAAAGAAGCGCATCATATCATCTTTGAATCCGACAAAATTATACTTCGGCTGATGTTTTTCAACCAGTTCGTAAACGAGATCAAGGAACAGGTCGCTTAGGTCAATTGCCAAACGATCACCCTGCAATGCATTGTTTCTGCGTTTGTAAATAGCTTCGCGCTGAATGTTCATCACATCATCATATTCGAGCAATCGCTTACGAATACCGAAGTTATTTTCCTCTACTTTTTTCTGTGCACGTTCAATTGACTTGGTAATCATACTATGTTGAAGTACATCGCCCTCTTTGTGGCCAAACCGGTCCATAAGTCGGGAAATACGCTCAGAACCGAAGAGGCGCATAAGTTTATCTTCCAGAGAAACATAGAATTGAGAAGAACCCACATCGCCCTGACGACCGGCACGACCGCGTAACTGACGGTCGACGCGGCGTGAGTCGTGACGTTCTGTACCGATGATAGCTAAACCACCGCATTTTTTAACATCATCACTCAACTTGATGTCGGTACCACGACCTGCCATATTCGTTGCAATTGTCACCTGACCGGTCTGTCCTGCCATAGCAACAATTTCAGCCTCGCGTGCGTGCTGCTTTGCATTCAGTACGTTGTGAGGAATACCGCGCAGATTTAGCATACGGCTCAACAGTTCAGATTTATCTACCGAAGTAGTACCTACAAGTACAGGACGGCCTTCATCTCGCAGTTTTACAATTTCATCTATGATTGCATTGAATTTTTCGCGATCTGTTTTATAAATCAGATCTTGTTTATCCATACGTGAGATGGCTCTGTTTGTCGGAATAGCTACAACTTCAAGTTTGTAGATATCCCATAGTTCCTGAGCTTCTGTTTCTGCAGTACCGGTCATACCGGAAATTTTATGGTACATTCTGAAGAAATTCTGCAGCGTAACGGTAGCGTAAGTTTGTGTTGATTCTTCGATATCAACACTTTCTTTTGCTTCAATTGCCTGGTGCAGACCATCGGAATAACGGCGGCCTTCCATAATACGGCCGGTTTGCTCATCCACAATTTTCACCTTGCCGTCAATTACTACATATTCTTCTTCTTTATCAAAAAGGCTGTATGCTTTCAGCAATTGCGAAAGAGCGTGCAGCCGTTCAGTTTTTGCAGTAAAGTTTCTTATTGCTTCATCTTTGGCACGTAGTTTTTCTTCTGCAGAAAGTTTACTTTTCTCGATAACAGAAAGCTTGGCTCCAATATCTTCAACAAGAAACAAGGACGGATCTGAATTGCCTTTGCCAAGGAAAGCTGAGCCTTTATTTGTTAGCATCACATTGCGCGATTTCTCTTCAATAACGAAAAGCAATGGGGAATCTGCTTTATGCATGTGCTTACTCTGCTCCTGCATGTAATGGTTTTCCGTTTTTTGTAAAACGGTACCGATGCCCTGATCACTCAAAAATTTAATAAGTGCACGGGTTTTTGGTAAACCACGGTATGCGCGGAAAAGGTCAAGACCACCCTGTCCTTCCTCGACACCGGAATCGCCATTGGCAATTTTTTGCTTTGCATTACGCAGATAGTCGTTGACAATCTGTTTTTGGGCATTCACCAGCGCTTCAACTGCCGGTTTTAATGACTGATAAAGCTCGGCGCGATTGTCTTTGGGAGTCGGGCCGGAGATGATAAGCGGTGTACGTGCATCATCAATCAATACGGAGTCAACCTCATCCACCATTGCATAGTGGAATTTACCCTGAACCAATTCTTCAGATCCGTAGACCATGTTATCGCGCAGGTAATCGAAACCGAATTCTGAGTTTGTGCCGTAGGTAATATCGGAACGATAGGCTTTTTTGCGGCCATCGGAATGAGGGCGGTATTTGTCAATGCAGTCAACAGTCAGGAACAGGAAGTTGAGCAGCGGTCCGTTCCATTCGGAGTCACGTTTTGCCAGATAGTCATTTACGGTAACGATGTGAACACCTTCACCGGAAAGACCATTGAGGTAAGAAGGCAGTGTAGAAACCAAGGTTTTACCCTCACCCGTTGCCATCTCGGCAATCTTTCCGCGGTGAAGAACAATACCGCCTATGAGCTGTACATCATAGTGTATCATGTCCCATTTTACGGTAGTTCCGGCAGCCTGCCAGGTATTTTTCCAAAAAGCTTTATCCCCTTCAATATAAACAGGTGACAATGCACCCATTCTACCCGCCATTTCGCGATCGAACTCGGTGGCAGTTACTTCCAAAATCTCATTTTTGGTAAAACGGGAAGCGGTTTCTTTGACTACAGCAAAAGCCTGCGGCAAGATTTTATTCAATACCTCTTCAATCTGCTGATCGCGTTTTTTCACAAGGCGGTCAACTTCTGTAAACAGGTCCTGTTTTTTCACAATATCGTCAGTCTTTTGGGCCTCCTGACGCAATTCACTGATATCTCCGTCAATAACTTTAAGATAATCTTTGATTATCTGACGGAATTCCAAGGTTTTATTGCGGAGCTCATCGTTGGAAAGATTGCTCAGTTTTTTATATTCACTATTGATTTCATCAACAATGGGTAAAATTTCTTTAACGTCTCGTTCGTGTTTATTGCCGAACAGTTTTCTCAGAAAACCAAACATGCTGTTTATATTTTAAAGGATGGGACAAACAAATGAAAAAATTCCTGCAAAAATAAAACTAAAAATAGGAAAAAGGGTATTAAGTTTCGGAAAGATTAACATAGGGCTTAAATTGAGCCCTTCAAGAGATGAAACCTAGTGGCCAAAATTATTCCAAAAGTTAATACAAGTCAAACTGTCATAACTTTTTGTCAATTTGACAGATTTAAAATAATTAACAAAATAAGCTGACTTTTATATCTTTGTATTATATTTAAATAAATTTAAAACAATGCGCCTATTTTATTTTACTCCCATATTATTTTCCCTGACAGTGCTTTTGTCATGCAATAACAGAAAAACCAATAATGATAACGGAAAAAATTCAAATTCTGAAAAAATTCAGGCTCTGAAAAAATTTTATTATCCCTTTGATGAATTGGCCAATGATGGGCTCGTCTATGAATATGTTGACGATTCACTCGGTGCAGTTGTCGATTATTGGCTGTTTAAGACAGTAAAAGATGAGGCCGGAGACCGTTTCCTGATTGGTGCGGGCTATAATGCACTGTTCGAACAGCGCTATTTCTCAAGAGAATGGATTGTCGCTAATGGTACAATTTTAAAAGATTATCGATTTATACAAACGGACAATGCAACAAAAATATCAAAAGTACGGCCTGCCGTTATAGAAGAAAGTGTTATTTTTCCATTTGACCCTGTCAAAGACAACAGTTTAGCTTATCGTTTTAGAATAAAATTCAATGTGTTGCCGGATACGGCTATGAACTATGACTTGGTACGCGACAGAAAATTTGATAAATTTCTTGAATATGATTTAAATGGCAAAAAAATAGCCGCAGTACAATTCAAGGCAAAGGAGTACATTGAAGCAAAGGACACTATTAATGGTGGACATTGGACTATAAACTCTGAAATGACGGAGATTTATGCAGAGGGAATTGGCCTGGTTTATACCGAGAAAAAAGGGAAGGGTGCAAATTTTAAAAACAGGCTGAATAAACGGATGACGCCAAAAGAATTTGAATCATTACAAATAACCAAAAACAAATAGACGGGTTTTAATGTTTCGTAAATTTAAGTATCAATCTAAATAATATAGTTTTTATGCGTCTCTCAGTCTATAGAAAAGCACATTTCAATGCCGCTCACCGTCTGTTCAATCCAAATTGGTCTGACGAAAAAAATGCCGAAGTTTTCGGACTTTGCAATAATCCGTATTATCATGGTCACAATTATGATCTGGAAGTAAAAGTTACAGGAGAAGTAGATCCAGAAACCGGTTTTGTTATCGACATCAAGGTTCTTTCCGATCTTATCAAAGATGAGATTGAATTAAAATTCGACCACAAAAACCTGAATATTGAGGTTGAGGAATTCAAAACCCTTATTCCTACTGCTGAACATATATGCTGGGTAATATGGAATATTCTACGCAAACATATTCCTGAAAAATTTGATTTAGGCGTTCGCCTTTATGAAACTGCCAGAAACTATGTGGAATATGACGGGCTTTAATTAAATGTTTTTGTATTGAAAATAATAACCATCATTTTTTTAGCTGATACAAACTATATTTACAGTGCTTTTTATTGCTGATTTTTGTCTTATTATCCAATCAAAAATCTAAATAAAATAGCTATATGAAACCTAACATGGGAAATATCGACCGCATTGTGCGCTTAGTAGTTGCAATTTTGATCGCTGTACTTTTATTTACAAACGTCATCAGCGGTACTTTGGGAATTATTGCCTTAGTTTTGGCCGGTGTATTAGTACTTACTTCAGCCATCTCTTTTTGCCCTTTGTACCTTCCATTTGGTCTTTCTACTTGTCCGAAAAAATAGCCTAAAAACAATTTTAATAAATTGGCCCGAAACAGATTTAACTTTGTTTCGGGCCTTTCTTTATCAGCAAATTCTTTCTACACAACAACAAGTTTTGCTATATGAAGCTTTTTTTTTAATATTGCAGGTTAATGATCTTGGTAATGTCTGTTTAATTTGAACGATAGCGCAATTTATGGCAAAGAAAAGCAATAAGCTCCCTAAAAAAGTCTCAGTTACTGAGCAAAAAACAAATCATGAAGAACTTGTAAAACCTATAGAAACACAGGTTTCGGAAAAAGAAATTTCAAAAAATAGATTTTCTTTTTGGCAAAACAGAACAGCGCATCAGTGGCTGATTTTCTTTTTTGCTTTTTTGCTCTATGCAAATGCTATTCCCCTTGAGTATGCAGTGGATGACAGTATTGTTATTCAGCGCAATATGTTTACCAAAAAGGGTATTAAGGGCATGTCCGGTATATGGAGCAAAGATACCTTTGTTGGTTTTTTTGGTGAAGAAAAAAATCTTGTGAGCGGTGGTCGCTACCGTCCATTTACTGTTGCTATGTTTGCTTTAGAAAATCAACTTTTTGGTACTGTTGTTCGCAATAACCAAACTTACATGGTGAGTACTAATTTGGTATTGGACCCTAAGACAAAAGATGCAGTTCTGGCAAAATTGGGCAATCCAAAACATACTGTAGGAGAACAAAAAACAGAATTAGTAAAAGGCAAAAATAAAACAACAGTAGTTATCAATGTTGAAATTGAATCCGGCAAGCCACTTCCTGACAAAGACGGAGATATAGTTTACGAAGGAAATCCGCATCTCAGCCATGCCATCAATGGCATCCTATTCGGCCTACTTTGCATGCTGCTCTATTCATGGCTTTTACTGATGTTTGATTCCAAGAAAAACGAAAATTTCAGGGCCGTATTCATAGCATTTACTTCAGCTGTTCTTTTTGCTGCACACCCTTTGCATACTGAGGCTGTAGCCAATATCAAGGGCCGTGATGAAATCATGGTTACACTATGCTCTGTTTTGGCAGTTTTTTGGACTATGAAATCCATTAATTCCGGACGTTGGATTCTTTATTTGACAGGTGCTGTAATTTCTTTCTTTATTGCATTGTTCTCAAAAGAAAGTGCTATTCCTTTCCTGGTGATTATTCCGGCTGCCATTTACTTCTTCCAAAAAGAGGTAGATCTTACTACGATCGCCATTCGTACTGCTCCATTCTTTGTAGTTGTACTTGTTTTTTGGTTTGGAATACGCAATCCGATTCTGAACCTGAACGGAATACCTAATGATGACCCTAAAAGTGAAAAGAAGTCAAATAAGCCGCCTACCGAGCTAATGAATAATCCATTTATGATGTTGAAAATTAAAGCAAACGGTACCAAAGAATATGTAGAATGGGACGATAAAGAAAAATGTAAGGATTGTGCTACCCTAAAATATGGTACAATTTTATACACCTGGCTTGATTATCTGCGCCTTTTAGCAGTACCACATCCGCTTACCAATGATTATTATCCAAGACATATAGGTGTAGATGTTTTGCAGAGTAAACCTTCAATGGGTAATAATATTACAGAAATTGTAAATGAAAAGGGTAAGACAGTCTTTTTAAGGGATAATTTTCCTTCATTTAAGTCTCCAATCGTTCTGTTATCTATGCTGTTACACCTGCTCATGGCTGCTTTGGCAGTTTGGGGGCTAATGAATAGAAAACCTTATGCATTTGCTCTGATTTTCTATGCAGCAACTTTCTCGGTAGTATCCAACCTATTCTTCCCAATCGGTACACTTATGGCAGAACGCTTTATGTTTATGCCATCTATAGCCTTCAGTATGTTATGTGCTTTGGGATTGGCTTGGATGGCTACAGATAAAGATAAAGTATTCAGTTTGAGTAATGCAAAAATACCTTTGGCTATTTTTGGTATAGTGACCCTACTCTATTCTGTTAAAACCATCGACAGAAACTTTGATTGGTACGATGATTACACCTTATTTACTGCCGATATTCCGGTTTCTTATACCAGTGCCAAACTGAATAATGCTGTTTCCGGTGTATTGCAGGAAAAGGCAAACAAAGGAGAAACGCCTACTCCGCTTAAAGATAGTCTTTTCAAAAAGGCCTTAAGAAATTCCCAAAATGCTATCAATATACACCCTACCTACAACAATGCCTGGCTGCTTTTTGGAAATGCCAATTATCATTTGGGCAGTTTGCGTGAAGCAGAGGCAGACAGTTTGAAAAAAATGGGCAATCAACAGGGGGCAAATGCAAAATATACTGAGACAATTAAGTACTACAACGATGCTATCAATGCTTTCAACGAGGTAAACCGTTTGCGTCCCGATCATCCGGATGTACCGTCAAATCTCACAGCTGCTTATCGCTCACGCGGTAAACTCTTTGGTGAAAAACTGGGAAATGTTCATGAAGCACTCAAAAATCTTGAGGCTTCCAACTCCTTTGCCAAGGATAAAGATGTGGAAGTTTTACGTCTTTTGGGAGTAGCCTATGGAATTAGCGGTATTATGAGCGCTCAGGCCGGTAATGCTCAGGAAGCATTTAATAATCATTCAAAAGCCGTTAATGCTTTAGAAAAAGCCTTGAAGATTGCACCAAACTATGTTCCTACAATTTTTAATCTGGAAGTGGCTTATAGAGAAATGGCTAAACTGGATCAGGCAAATATGGGAAAATACCTGAGCAGAGCTGAAGAGTTAAATGCGCAATGGAAAAAAATAGATCCAGGTTACAATCCGGCAGGACAACAGGCTGCTCAGCAAAAATAAATATTTTACAAAGGGTGGGGTAACCACCCTTTTGGTTTAGTGGCATTAATTTTCTCCCACAGATAAATGATAAATGAAAGCACCAATTATAAATCCTGTTTCTTCTATACCGCTTCAACTTCCGGAAATTCACATTTTGGAAAATGGCGTAACCTTATACGATCTGCGTTTGGGCAGTCAGGAAATTCTGAAAATTGAATGGCTTTTCGACGCCGGCCGCTGGTATGAAACAAAACAATTGGCTGCCCGGCTTACAGCACAACTGCTAAAAAGCGGCATTGCCAAATACAATGCCGATGAATTGGCCGATTTTTATGATTTCTATGGTGCTAAACTTAAAATCTACGATGATTTTGACAATGTTTGCATACGCCTTTACTGCCTTACCAAACACCTTTCCACCCTGCTGCCCATTTTAAGCGAAATGCTTTTGGAGCCTGTATTTGACGAAAGAGAAATAGAACAGTTCTGTTCCAGAAACAAACAGACATTAAAATTGGAACTGCAGAAAAACGATGTATTGGCTTATCGCATTTTTACCGAATTGCTTTTTGGGTCTCAACATCCTTACGGCTATAACAGTATTCCTGAGTTTTACGACAATATCAGACGGGATGATTTAATTTCACACCATAAACGCTGTTACACCGGCAATGGCTGTAAAATAATTGTGAGCGGAAAAACAAGTGATGGTATTCTTAAACTGATTGAGCATTATGCCCTGCAGATACCTTCCGGGCAGGAGAATCTCATACCTGAGATTCCCGCATTTCCTTCCGAAATTCCATTTATCTTTAGGCAGGAAGCTGCCAAAACTTCTGCTCAGGCCTCTCTGAGAATCGGTTGTAGAATGTTTGATAAAAAAGATCCTGATTTTAGCTCGTTTTATTTTGTAAATACCCTGCTCGGCGGCTATTTCGGTGCCCGACTCATGCAGAATCTTCGTGAAGATAAAGGATATACCTACAGTATTTATTCTTCGATGGAAACAATGCGGCATGGTGGCTATTTTTATATTTATACCGATGTGAATACTGATATAAAAGAAGCAGCACTTGCTGAAATATATCATGAATTGAAACGTTTACAGGAAGAGCCTGTGGGCGAGGAAGAAATGAGTATGCTGAGAAATTATTCGCTGGGTATGTTCCTAAATACAGTTGATGGCGTTTTCAATGTATCTTCTGTTATTCGGGAATTGGCTGAAGAAGGTCTGCCCTTTGACTTTTTTGAAGAAATGGTGGAGAAAACAAACAATATTACAGCTGAAGAAGTTATGGTAATTGCCAATAAGTATCTGAACAGAGAAAATCTTTGCGAGGTAGTGGTGGGTTAGATTATTGAATTCTTTGTTTGTGTCAAGACTAAAATACTGATATTAAATTGTTAACACGCAACTATATATTATTGCTTTTTGCCATGTTTTCCTGTACTGTTGCTTTTGCCCAAAGTGTACAGGATCCTTGTGCGCGTATATTGTCAGGAATTGGGCAGGATTCTATTACCTGGTCGGCAACTCCCTGTGTCAATTTTGATGGGTTTATTGTTTTTGCCAGCCCCGATACTTTCTCTCCTCCGGTAGCTGTTGATACAATCACAGACCCTGCTGCCAGAGGTTTCCGCCATCCAAATCCGGGGGAAACTCCAAGAAATTACTACATTGCCCTGCTCTGTGGCGGTACTGTTGTTTCTACTAGCGGAATTGTCAGTAACCAAAGACCTGTTACGCCCAATCTGCGCAGTGTTAGCATTATCAATAACAAACCTTACCTGAGCTGGTATGCCAGTCCAAGTCCTGAAGTCATCGGCTATCAGGTATATAAAGAAAATCCTTATGGTTCAGGTAACTTTTTCCCCTATCCTGCCAATAATACTATCATCAACGGGTTGAATTTTGCTGATACAAGCAGCTCCAGCCTTTTGGTAAGGTACTCGATTGTTGCTATTAGCCAGTGCAATGCTGGTTTATTGGGAGAGGGCAATGCTTTGGACGGTACAACGGGACCACACAGTTCTATGTCTTTGGCTTTAAGTATTGACAGCTGTACAAGAAATATCAGCCTAAGTTGGAATGCTTATGAAAACTGGAAAGACGGCGTTGATTATTACATTATAAAAATGAGCATAAATGGCGGTCCTGCACTGAATTTGGATTCTGTAAATGCAAACGCCTTTGTTTATACCAACGCCAATAATGGAGAAATACTGGAATTTTGGATTGAGGCCAGAGAGAAAAACATTATTAACAATGCAGTCAGTAATAAAGTAGCAGTTCCGGTCAACGTAAACCGCCCAATGGATTATCTGTACCTCACAGCTGTGAGTATAGATGCAGTTTCGCAAAAACCGGTCATAACCTGGCGATGGGATACAGATACAGATTTCAGATCGGCTTCCCTACAGCGCAAAAGCGACACATTGGCTGCCTGGGAAGATGTTTTACCGATTAATACTATTGGTTCCGAAACAAATAACATCATTGATCTGAGTGCAAATGCTGACAGTTTCCGCTACTTATACCGTATTTCTTCGGTTGATGGCTGCGGTAATTCAGTTGTAAGTACTATTGGGGCAAATATTCTACTGCAGGGGGCAGCAAAAGAGGGTTTTATCAACAGTCTTGTTTGGACTCCGTTCTATTTGGAATATGCCGTTGCCAGAGAATATGAACTGCATAAGGTTATTAACAGCTCCGATTCCCGCTTGGTTGTCCTTCCTGAAACAGACAGCACCTACAGTGATCAGGTTAATTTAACTATTGCTGATGAGTCGAACAGCTGTTATTATGTGGTGGCCGAGGGAGCTATCACTTTGCCCGGTAACCCGGTGCGATTCAGTTATTCCCGTTCCAATACAGTTTGCCTGAAACAGCAGGCAGTGCTTTGGTATCCAAATGCTTTTGTACCTGGTGGAAAAAATAATACTTTCAAACCATTGGCCGGATTTGGCAGTACTTTGGAATCTTATTCCTTACAAATTTTCGACCGTTACGGTGCTTTAATATTTGAAAGCAGGGATTTATCCACCGGTTGGAACGGTACTAAAGCCAATGAAATCTTACCTCAGGGTGTTTATGTTTATATTTCCAGATACACACAGTCTGACGGTAATGTTGGTATCCAGAAAGGTACTGTTATGCTGATAAGATAGCTTTTTTACAAATTTTGTTATCAATTATCGTATTTTTTAACAGTTTTATTGCTATTTTTCGGAATTACTGGACCAAATTACTAGCACTCATGAAATTTCTTAAAAACAATGTTGGCCTGTTTTTACTGGCCTTTTTAGTGTTCATACCATTTATGTCCTTTGCGCAGGAACATGGTCATGCTGCTGAAGAACATTACTTCCCGTTGAAAATTGTGTTTGAATGGCTTGAAATTACTGCTGATATAGTTGGTATTTCCATCCTTGTCATTGGTTTTATCAAGGGTATTTATATGTTTATCCGTTTGGAAATGGATAGACTGTTTGGAAAAAAAGATTATGAAGAGATTTTTAGTCTCAGGAATATTCTTGGTACTTATATCATTATTTCTTTGGACTTCCTTATCGTATCCGATATCATTCATTCAGTGATCAGCCCAGTCACTTCTGAACTGCTGAATCTGGGTATTATTGTTGTCCTGAGAACTTCTATCGGTTTCTTCCTCGGGAAAGAATTGAATGAGCTCCGCAAAGAGTTGAAAGAAGAAGCTCATGGCGAATTGGAGCAGCTTGATGAAGAAAGTAAACACTAAGAAGAAAGAAAGAAAATATAAAAATGGCTGTTCCCTGAAATCAGGAGCAGCCATTTTTAATTTAATTCAAAACATTCGAGGTTTAACTTAACCTATCCACATCAATTTTTCTTCCATAGGCGTTCTGTTGGCCTTCTGATCAGGATTTGCTGTATAATATCCCATATACAGAAATCCATAACATTTTTCTCCAGCTCCCAAGGACAGAAATTCTGCTACTTCCTTACTGGAAAGTGGTTTCGGCGTTGCCCAATACATGCCAATTCCTATAGCCGTGCCGCTAAGCCAAATATTCTGGACGGCCATTGAAAGCGCTGCCAACTCTTCCCATTCCGGCAGACTTTCTTTGGGATCGCGCTGCAAACAGACTGCAATCACATGTGAGCTTTTTACCGGTCGGGAAATCATCTTGCGGTAGGTCATTTCAGAGAATTGTTCTGCAGCAGTGTTTGCCTTCATATTTTCTGCTAAAATAAGGCCCAATTCTTCCTTTTTTTCTCCACTGATGATTCTGAAGCGCCAAGGTTGCGTCAGCTTATGTGTAGGTGCATAATTTGCATTCTCCAACAAAAGCATCAACTCCTTTTCTTTGATAATTTCTTCACTAAACTGCTCCGGATAGACC
>CAINVS010000186.1 GCA_903854205.1 uncultured Bacteroidota bacterium
ATTTTTTGGAAAATAACATTGATATTAAAAGTTCCGATGATGTGGCAACTGCTTTGAAAAACATTAGTATTTTATTCAAAAATATTGATGGGCATAACCATACTTTCCTCAATAACAAAGATGTCGAAAATGAGATTCGCGAAATGCGCATTTCTAATTTCGTAAGCCCGGTTAGTACAATTTCAGCTGTACGCCGATTTTTGGTTGCCTGCCAAAAAGATATGGGTCAGCAGAAAGGTATAGTAATGGACGGAAGAGATATTGGAACAGTTGTTTTTCCGGACGCCGAATTGAAGCTTTTTATGACTGCTTCAGCTGATATCCGAACCAATCGAAGATTGTTGGAACTACAGACCAAAGGGATTGTCGAATTTAACTTTGAAGAAGTCCAAAAAAATCTTTTGGAAAGAGATCATATAGATTCCACAAGAGCTGACAGCCCACTCCGCAAAGCAGATGACGCTATTGTCATTGATAATTCGGCGCTTAGTACCGAGGAACAATTAAAACTTGCTCTAGACCTGGCAAATGAAGTTATTGCCAAAAAAAGTTTAGCGTAGAACAAATGAATTAGTATTTATTTATATGCATCTTTTTCAAGGAATTATATTGTTGTTTTTGCTTTTTTTTGCTGGATTCAGCAAGAAAGCGACAGCATTTAATATAATTGAACAGACAGAGAAAAGCCATTTCTTTAAACATAGCAATAATCCGTTTTTCCCAAATCCGCTTAGCAGCCGGGAAATTGAATTAAATCAATCCGAAACCGAGTCAGAAACAGAAGTAGAAAAAAATATCCCTACAGAATGTTTAATAGGATTTTTAGGCCATTCTTTTTTTAGTACTTTTATTATTGTAAATCGGCACGGTCCCTGTTTCAATAAACAAACTCATGAACTCTCTAAGAATTGCAATTCACTTGGCCTCTACCTTTTGTATTGCAGTTTTCTTATATAATAGACTGTTGTTAGTCAGGTTATTTTTTTAAATCCGAATTTCAGATTCTAACCAAAACAACAAGTCTTTATGAAAAATATCATTTTAGCAGTATTCCTGCTGATCAATAGTACAATGCTGTTTGGACAGCAAACAAAGAATTCACTCAAATTCAATCTCAACGATTCCGGCACAACCTATATTCAGGCGATTATAATGAATCAGACCTGGTTGCGGTTTAATCAAAGCAATCCTGGAACACTTGTTCAAAATAGTGCTAAAGATTATACCTTTGACATAGGCCTGCGCCGTACCCGATTACAGCTTTTGGCTCAAGTTACAGATAGGGTTTTCCTTTATTTCCAGTTTGGCCAAAATAATTTCAACTCCCTTTTCAATGCAAACGGAGGAAATAGAAAATTAGCAGCCTTCTTTCACGATGCTGTTTGTGAATATAAATTTTCCAAAAAAAATGAGCTCAAAATTGGGGGTGGATTAACTATTGCCAATGGATTATCGCGTTTTTCTCAGCCAAGTGTCACTACTATTATGACAATGGATGTACCCGTATTTGCACAGTCAACAGTTGATCAGACGGATGAGTTCAGCAGAAAGTTGAGTGTATATGCAAGAGGGCAGATTTGGAAAATTGACTATCGCTTGGTGCTTTCAGACCCATTCCCGATCACATCTTCAGGAGCTGCAGCAATAGCAATTGCACCTATTGCCAATTTTGCACAAAGAGGGCATAGTTTACAGGGACAGGGCCTGTTGATCTATCAGTTTTTCGATCATGAAACACATACCACACCCTATATGACAGGCACTTATCTGGGCACAAAAAAGGTATTGAATGTAGCTATTGGCGGTATTTTTCAAAAGAATGCCATGTGGAAAACCGGAAATGCAGCTGATACAATTTATCAGGATATGAAGCATTTTGCAGTGGAAAGTTATCTGGATATGCCGATCAATAAGGAGACAAAATCGGCTATTTCTGCTTATTTAGGGTATTTTAATTTGAACTATGGCAGCAATTATCTGCGATACAACGGAGTTATGAATCCGGCAAATGGAACAACGCTAAATGCCACAAACGGCGGAATAACAGGACAGGGAGCTATTTATGGAAATGCATACCCCATGTTCGGCAGCGGACATACCATTTATACTCAGTTTGGCTATGTTCTGCCCAATACGCTGCTGAAAGGAAAGGGAAGAATAATGCCCTATTTATCGGCGACCCTGTCAAAATTCAATTATATGAATGGGCTATGGACCAATATTTACAATGCAGGTATCAACTATTTTATCAATGACCATAAAGCAAAAGTCTCGCTTGATTGGCAAAACAGACCTACTTATTACAGCTCAAATAATGAAATTAAGTCAGGAACTAGAATGAATACCATTTTATTGCAGTATCAAATTTTCTTTTAACTGCTCTAGTTCCTAATAAAATAAAATAACTAAAAATCCCTGTTGTTTAAAAAGGCAAGAGGGATTTTCTTATTTTTGCAACTTAATGTAAGATGAGTCGTTTTTTTATAAACTAATATTTTATAATGCAGTACCATAATCCATTTCGCCTTTTCAATATATCATCAGCAGCGACTGATAAAACAGCTATATCTGTATTGGAACAGCGGATTGATAAAGAATACGCCGCTTTCGGTTTGCAGGAAACGGTGACCTATAATGGGACAAGATTAAAACTCGAGGAACTGAAACGTTGTCTGCATGAATTACAGAATCCAAAATTGGAGACTTTTCATCTTGAACTGCTTAAAAAAACGGAGCTTTTAAATTTTTTGGAATATGGTCATCTTGGCTATTTTCAAAATAATTCCGAGCATATTGAAGATTCGGGAATGATGGAATTTATTGCACCTTACTTTGCTTATCAATACAGCGAAGCGCTCATTCAAGCGCTGAAAGTGCAGGACAGTGAGACGATTGCATTATTGGTAAATCAAAAACTTCCGCTTTCTGAGGCAAATGAAAATTTGTATTTTTACGATACGGCCTTTTATCTGAATGACAGCCTCAAGGATTTGGAAAAGCTGAAGGAAGATCCCAGGCTATTTGTCATGTCTGAAAGGGAATTGGCGCTGCAATTGCCCGATAAGGTCATTGAAAATTATAATGTACTCCCTGCTTATTTTAACGAATTGCGCGATTCTATCGGTCTTACAGTGAGACAGCTTGCTGAAAATATTACCATACAGGGCGGAAGAAGAGAGGGTGCTATAGTGCTCATAAAACAGGTATTGAAGCTGAATTTGAGCAATGAACTCAGTAAAGAACTGCAATCCCTGCTGAAACAACTCAATCCCGGATTGGGCAGAGTTCCGCTTTTTCTCATTATCGGTACAGGCATTATTTTATTGCTCTTTTTGCTGAAATGGCTGGAAACTAATTTTTTCCAGACCAGCTAAATTTACGACATTTAAAAAATAAGGCAGTTCAAAGAAAAAATCCGTCAAAAACACTATTTTTGTACGTTTTTTGATCGTGTCCGCCATTTTGCAGGCAATCGCTTTTTACTTTTACAACTTATATTTTCTCTTATAAATGGAAAATTTTCGTAACTTTTGTATTATCGCTCACATTGACCATGGTAAAAGTACTCTGGCCGACCGTATGTTGGAAATGACCGATACAATTTCTGCCCGCGATATGCAGAGTCAGGCTTTGGATGATATGGATTTGGAACGCGAACGCGGTATCACCATCAAGGCCCATGCAATTCAGCTCAATTATTTTCAGGACGGTAAGGAATATACCTTCAACTTAATAGATACGCCAGGTCACGTAGACTTTTCCTATGAGGTTTCCCGTTCCATTGCAGCCTGTGAAGGCGCATTGCTGCTCATTGATGCCACTCAGGGGGTTCAGGCACAGACAATTTCCAATCTCTATCTGGCGATGGAAAATGATCTCGTTATTATTCCTATCCTGAATAAAATTGATATGCCCAATGCCATGATTGATGAGGTTTCTGAAGAAATTGTGGACCTATTGGGCTGCGATTTTGATGATATCATCCATGCAAGCGGTAAAACAGGTGAGGGAGTTGACAACATTTTCAAAGCTATTGTAGAGCGTATTCCTGTTCCTAAAGGTGACCCTAAAGCACCACTGCAGGCTATGATTTTCGACTCTATGTTTGACAAATATCGTGGAGTAATAGCCTATTTTCGCGTAATGAACGGTACGATGAGAAAAGGCGATTGGATCAAATTTCTATATACCGGGCATGAGTATCAGGCTCAGGAAATTGGTATTTTGAAAATGACTCAGGTTACTAAACCCGAAATTAGTACCGGAAATGTAGGTTATCTCATAACAGGTATCAAAGATTCTAAAGAGATTAAAGTTGGTGATACCATTACCCTCCGTGATAATCCTACCACTGAAGCTGTTAAAGGTTTTCATGAGGTTAAACCTATGGTTTTTGCTGGTATTTTTCCTATCGAAAATGACGATTTTGAGGGACTTCGCGATGCACTTGAAAAATTGCAGCTCAATGATTCTTCTCTTGTTTTCACAGCTGAAACCTCAGCAGCACTCGGATTTGGTTTCCGTTGCGGTTTTTTGGGAATGCTGCACCTGGAGATTGTTCAGGAACGTTTGGAACGGGAGTTTGATCAGAATGTTATTACCACTGTACCGAATGTTCAGTACTATGCCTACACTACCCGCAGGACAGTTATTCCGGTAAGTAATCCGGCCGATCTGCCCGATATGACATTGCTCGACACCGTTGAAGAACCATATATCCGTGCTCAGATTATCACTTCGCCCGATTATATCGGCTCCATCATGAAACTTTGTATGGAAAAGAGGGGAGAGCTGAAAAATCAGATTTATCTGACTCCAGGCCGTGTTGAGTTGACATTCGAACTGCCTTTGGCTGAAATTGTATTTGATTTTTATGATAAACTCAAATCTATTTCAAGAGGTTATGCCTCCTTTGATTACACGCCAATCGATTATCGCGCTTCGGATCTTGTAAAGCTTGACATCAAATTGAATAACGAAAATGTAGATGCATTTTCAACACTTATACACAGAAGCAAGGCAGAATCATTCGGTCGCCGTCTCTGTAAAAAGCTAAAGGATATTCTTCCTCGTCAACAGTTTCAAATTGCCATTCAGGCAGCTGTCGGAGCCAAGATTATTGCTCGTGAAACCATTTCTGCCATGCGCAAAGACGTAACAGCCAAATGTTATGGCGGCGATATTTCCCGTAAACGCAAACTCCTCGAGAAACAGAAAGAGGGTAAGAAAAAAATGCGCGAAATCGGAAATGTTCAGGTACCGCAAAAAGCCTTCCTGCAGGTGTTGAAATTGGATGATGAATAAAAATAAGATCAAAGTTAAAAGATAAAAGATGAACAAAGTTTAGCGAGCGCAATAATAATTTTTGTACTAAAGAATAGAATACGAAGATGCAAGGTATTAGACTTCTTAGTTTATATTAAACCCAGATCCGTCATTAGAAATTCTATTCGCTTCGCGGAGCCTTCGGGTTCCAAGCCTAAATTGCTGTGAAACTAAGCACTTACTTTTTTTTTGGGTTTTGAACCGAAGGACCGTGAAACGAAATAGGGGTAACTATTTCTTCCCCCCAAAAAACTCCGTGAGCACTTATTTTCGCTTCGCGGAGCGTTGGTTCTTTGGCATTTAGGCTTTCATCACGAACTCTAATGACGGATCTGGG
>CAINVS010000187.1 GCA_903854205.1 uncultured Bacteroidota bacterium
AGCCTCTGTAGGTAAAGGCGGTACCAACAAAAAAGAAGATGTAATTCTGGTGCAGACGCTGCTCAATAAATCAGGCTACGGCCTTGCCGTTGACGGCGATTGCGGCAAAAAATCAGTAACTGCCATTTCCGATTTTCAGGCCAAAAAAGTTGGTCTTGCCAAACCTGATGGCAGAATTGATCCGGGCGGAAAAACATGGAATACCCTAAATAGCAGCGGTGCAATAACCGATAACACCGAAACAACTGAAACAACTGTAACAACTGAAACAACTGAAACAACTGAAACAACCGAAACAACCGAAACAACTGTAACAACTGAAACCGTTAGCGATAATAACGCCGGCGTTGTATCCGGCAAATATTTCAGCCATAAAGATGCCGACAAGGTAAAAATCAGCTATGGCAACAAGGCCATTAAACTGAATGCCGAAGCAGAACACCTTTTAAAAAGTATACTGGCTTCTGCAGGTATGACTTCCGGATATGTAACAAGTACACTGCGTACTTATGCCGATCAGGCACGTATCAATTACGAACAAAACACAGCAGATCAGATTAAATCATGGTATGGTGCTGAAGTTTATGCTGTTTGGGCTAAATACAAAGCTGAGAAAAAATCTACAGCTGATTATGCAAAATACCTAGAAGAAAGAGATAAGAAAAGGGGTGCAGTAATCAGTAACCACATTCCAGGCTATGCCTTGGATGTTTCACCGCATGACAAGCGTTTCTCCGATGCCGCAGGCAATTTGGCCGGAAAAGGTTCGGGTGTGAGAAAAATACTTGTTGAAAAAGGATGCACACATACCGAATTCACATTTAAAGTGACTTAATAATTTTAAGCCGTTGCATTTTGCAACGGCTTTTTTTGTGTATTTTAATACTAATTTAACGCCGGGGCAATAGGTTTCACTGGAGCTAGTTTTATCTTTGCAATATATTAACCGATCGTTCAATTTTCGACAATAAACTTTTGATATTTTTTGATGTTTTCTCAGTATGAGAATGATTGCGCTTACAACTTTTGATTGAAAAATATATTCATGAAAAATCTATTAATATTACTGTTGTTACTTCCAATACAACTGATTGCTCAAAAAGTCACTTTGAGCGGCTATATTCGCGATGCCAACACAGGTGAAGATCTCATATATGCAACTGTCTATGCCAAAGAAGCTGCAGTTGGCGTTGCCACAAACGAATATGGCTTTTATTCACTCAGCTTGGATAAGGGTACACACAGTCTTCAAGTAAATTACACCGGTTATTCTGTCAAAGAAATTTTTGTTGATATGCAGAAAGACAGCACTTTAAACATTATACTTTCAAGTGGTGATCTGCAAATTGATTCAGCTGTCATTGTTACTGCCAAGCGCAGCAATGCCAATGTGGAAGACACCAAAATGGGTACAATTGAGCTGCAGATGGATCAGATAAAAAAACTGCCCGTGCTCATGGGAGAAGTGGATATTTTAAAGACAATACAGCTGTTGCCTGGCGTACAGTCTGCCGGTGAAGGGAATTCCGGATTTTTTGTTCGTGGAGGAGGGGTAGATCAGAATCTGATGTTATTGGATGAAGCAGTTGTTTACAATGCCGGTCACCTTCTGGGTTTTTTCTCGGTTTTCAATTCCGATGCCATCAAAAATACAACCCTCATTAAAGGCGGTATGCCGGCCAACTACGGCAGCAGACTCTCCTCAGTTATTGACGTTCAGATGAAAGATGGCAACAGTAAAAACTATACTTTGGAAGGCGGTATCGGGGCTATTTCTTCCAGACTGACCTTTCAGGGACCTATTGTAAAAGACCGTTCTTCTTTTATGATTTCGGGCCGCAGAACCTATATATTTGATATTGCCGGACCATTTTTAAAAAATACAAATTTCGAAGGTACCAATTATTATTTTTATGATCTGAATATTAAGGCCAATTACAGAATCTCACAAAAGGACAGAATTTTCCTGAGCGGTTATTTCGGTCGCGACGTGCTGAACCTGAATAATCCGAAACGGGATCTCAATTTCAAATTGAATTGGGGCAATGCAACCGGAACGCTGCGCTGGAATCACCTGTTCAGCGACAAATTATTTATGAACGCCACGTTTATTTTCAATGACTACGATTTCTCTACATCAGCTATTCAGGATCAGTTTTCATTAAAATTGGAATCAGGAATCAGGGACTGGGGCGGAAAAGTTTCCTTCAGCTACTATCCATCTCCAAAACATCAGATTAAATTTGGTGCAGATTATACCCACCATACTTTTACGCCAAATATCGCAAGAGCCACCTCGGGCAATGAGGCATTTATTATAGAACCGGCCAAAAAATTTGGTCAGGAAAATGGTCTTTACATTTTGGATGACTGGAACATCAGCAAAAGATTCAGCATGAACATCGGCTTTAGAGCTTCCATGTTTCAACAATTGGGTCCATATAAATCTGCTTTAGATTCCACTGAATACAAGCCTTTCAGCGTTGTTAAAACCTATTGGGGTGCTGAGCCCAGATTTAGTTCAAAATTCAGCATTGACGATGTTTCGTCGTTGAAATTGGGTGTAACCTTCGGTAAACAATACATACACCTTGTCTCCAATTCGGCTACTACCCTACCTACTGACCTTTGGGTACCGAGTACTGAAACCGTAAAACCGCAGTGGGGAACGCAATATGCCTTGGGCTATTTTCGTAATTTCCTGAATGATATGCTGGAAACCTCGGTGGAAGTATATTATAAAGATTTGTACAATCAGCTCGATTATTCAGAATCATTTACTCAAAACATCGATACGGAGGTAGAAAAAGAATTTGTCAGCGGCCGTGGACATGCTTATGGCGCAGAGTTTTTTGTCAGAAAACAGAAGGGCAATCTTAGCGGTTGGGTTTCTTATACCCTTTCCCGTTCTATCCGAAATTTTGAGGATATAAAGGGCAATATTTTTCCTACCCGATTCGACCGTTTGCACAATCTCTCTGTCGTGGCAAGTTATGATTATAAAAGATGGAACTTCAGTGCTACTTTTGTATATGGTTCCGGTGCTCCATATACGCCGATTAAAAGTATTTATCTGGTGGGATTCAATCCGGTTACTGAGTTCGGTTTGCGCAATTCTGCAAGACTTCCCGCCTATCATAGGGCTGATATTTCCATTTCATTTGATCTGAATAAAAAGCCTAAAAACTTTGAATCCTATCTGGTACTCTCGGCCTACAATGTTTATAACCGAAGAAATGTATTTTTTACTTATTCCATGCCTGAAAGTGATGCAAGAACCGGTGCTGTAGAAATAAAATCATATAAGGTTTCGCTTTTCCCGATAATTCCTGCAATTACCTGGAATTTCAAATGGGCTATTAAAAAGAAGGAGGAAATTAGGTAACAGTAGCAAGTAAATAAGAAGCCAGTGACATGAAAACTAAGAGCCAATTTTCAATTCTAAATTCTCAATTCAAATGAAATATATATCCTTTATCCTTTTGGTTTTAATGTTTGTCTCCTGTGAGGAAGAGTACATTCCGGAGGATGTTTTTGATGAACCTGAAATTTCAGTGGAAGGTTATATCGAATACGGTGACAGTGCAATGCCGCCTTATGTGATACTCACACGCAGTTTTCCCTATACAGGCACACTGACTCCGGCAATGCTGAATGAACTGTTTATACACAATGCAGTTGTGAAAGTTACTGATGGTGTTACTGAAGTACAGTTGACAGAGGTCTGTCTGAACTCAATTGCCGTTTTTGATTCCACACTGGCGCAGGTCATAGCGCAATCTATCGGATTCGGTAATGTGGATATTTCCACGCTAAATTACTGTATCTATGTGGATATTGGTGCATTTTTGGGTGGTTCGCTTTTGACGGCACAAATGGGCCGCACTTATAACCTGAGTATTATTGCTGACGGAGATACAGTAACTGCAAGCACTACAATTCCAATGCACATACCAATGGATACAATTTTCTATGTCAACCATCCTGATTTTCCCACTAACGATTCTTTGGTAGAAATTAGAGGCAGAGTAACTGACCCAGGCAGCAGAGTTGATTATTACAGGATTTTGACAAAGCGAAACTCTGAGCCGATGTACCCCTTATTCGGCGGATCTGTAACAGATGATAAAATCTTTAACGGCCGGCAATTTGAATTTCCAATTCAGCGCGGACAATCGATTACCAATGAGTTTGATCAGAATACCTTCGGTTATTTCTGGCGTGGAGACACAGTGATTATACGTCAGGCCAATATTGATTATGAGCAGTTCCGCTTTTGGCAGACCTTGGAGTACAATACCAATTCATCCGGACCTTTCAGCTCTTATGTTCGCATCGAATCTAATATCAAAGGCGGTTTGGGTATATGGGGCGGAGTTTCTGTCAGTGATAAAAAGGTGATTATTCAGTAGTAAATTCAGTTTTTTTATAGGACAATTAACTGATAAAACTTAAAATCTCCCCTGCAAGCATATTGGCATCAGCCTTTTCAATCGGATGCTTCAGGTTTTCCAACAACTTAAATTTTGCATTTGTCATTGCTGCTGCCATTTTCATCGATTCCTCCTGCCCTACCATATTATCTTCTGAACCTAAAGTTATTTGTACCTCATGTAATATTTTTGACAGTTCTTTCTCAGTCAAAGCTGCATCATTAGCTAATGCCAACATCATTTCGGCAGTTTTGCCGAGCATTTTGCGCCAATCTCCGTGAAGCTGCTGCAATTGTGCAGCGAAAGCGGGAACTTTAGTTTCGATAACATCAGGATTCAGCATTTTTGTTTCTTTAGCTGCAGATTCTTTTGTCCAATCGAATTTTGTTCCCAATGTCATTATTTTTCCGACTTTTTCAGGATGATCCAGAGCGAATTACAGAGCCACATATCCTCCCATGCTGAATCCAAAAATATCTGTTTTTTCTATATTATTCAGATTCATAAATTCCAAAAGATCTGAAGCAAAAACGGCATACTGAAATCAGCTTTTTCAGCTGCGCCTCCATGACCCGAAAAATTTAAGGTATGAACAGCTATTTCCTTGTTTTTAAGCTGCTCCACGATCAGCTCAAACTGATTGCGGCTGCCAAGTGCTCCATGCAACAAAATCAGGTTCTTCATAGTGATTTGGGTTAACTATTCTTCCGTATCTTTTTTGTAATCCTCAAAACGTACTTCTTCTTTTTCAAATAGAGGACTTACCTGCAATCTGCTGTCGATTATCAGAAGAATTTCTTGATTAGTTTCCGACATAATAAATCCCCAAACATCGATAGAAAGCTCAAATTTGCCAAAATCTGTCTTAAAATAATAAACAAATTCGTCGTTAATCCAAAGGTCAGCCATTGATTCTAAAACCGGATTCATAAAGGCAATAGCCTCCAGGAAATCTTTGAGAAAGGTATTTGACTCCGGGCCATCAGGAAAATCAAAAAAGAGTTTGTCGCTGCCGTAACCCGGGCGCAATTTGTATTTATACATGGAATTTTTAATAAAAATATTTACACTAAAATAACATCTTCAAGATATTCCTCATCCAACAGGTCATTCATCATTTTTTTGATTTTGTCCTTAGCGTAAGACAATTCCTGACGAAGACTTGTGGCCGAAAGCTGTATGAACAGTTTTTTATTTTTTACAAAAATGTTCTTTGTAAATTCACTTATAGTGGGGCCCATCTGTTCATGCCAATAGTTTTTGACCCTCACCTCCATAAACTTATCTTTCAACCCATAAAATTCGAGCATTTTAACAAGCAAATTGCCAATTTTCTCATCGTTAGTCTTTCGATAAGGCAGTGCATTGTGATAATCTTCCAGTGTTTTCATTTCAAAAGTTATTATTCTACAAAGCTAAGAAAGAAATAGTTTAGTTCAAAACAGTAAAAATCAAAGCAGATTTTTGACAATTGTCACGTTTTTTATAATTTTAGGGTGAAATTATGGTTTCCGTTGAACTGTTTTTTCTTAAAATGAATCCATCCAATTGATAGTCAAATTTTTATAATATTCCTGAACCTATGTCAAGAAAACAATTTGGTCCGACAGGGTCTTCTCACGAAAAGAAAATGACCCGCAAAGAACGCAAAGTATTGGCTAAAGAAAATCCAATTACTCCTAACACTAATGAACAACCGTTATTGGTAACTGCCCCTACTGAATCTGAGAAAAAACAGCTACGCAATCTTACTATTTTAGGAATTGCCGGGATTGTAGTTTTAATGCTGTTAATGTATTATGCTTTTATTTCCTCTTAAATCTATCTAATTTCAGCTTTGATAATATAATTGGTATTTCTTAACATACTTATTGATTTATCTTAAAAAACCGATATCTTATATGAGTTATCGGTTTTTTTTATTGGTTAAACGGGCTAAAGCCTATTTGTGCATCTTAACTTTTCTGTCGTTGGCACGTTTCATACCTGCGAGTATCTGTTTTCTCATTTGCAAAGGAATATCTCCTTTTTTGACAAAATATCGCATATCAACTGCCCGTTGATTATCGTGAAACATGCCTACTATTTTATTGTCCTGAATATCGAAAAGTGAACGGCTAATGAACATCAAACGGTTTGTCCCGATACTTCTGCCGTCAAACTTTGTAGCAATGAAGAGTTTTCTGGTTTTCAGTGTCTGGTTTACATCTTTAAACACAACCCACTGATCCGCTCCTGTTTTGGAACTTACACCCCGATAAACAATTTCATATTTCTCGCCATTGTTAGACTCATAAATACCTTCAAACTGATCTGAATAATCCCGACATTCATCCATTACATCATTGCCCTTATTGGTCATAGCGCCTACAAGACGGCCAAAAAGCATAGGCCAACGGAAAGTTTCTTTTTTACCTTGGCGGACAATGACGATGTTGTTTTCCGGATTAACATAAATAAACTGACCATGATGACCGGCAGCAAAAAAATCGGTATCGCACAAAAATTCCGTATTTACATAACCGTCTCTCCAAAAAAAGCTTTGATAGCCCCACCATCGGTCGTCTCGCATTTGTCGGTTCATAAGTTCATCAACAAAACTGACAGGTAAAATCTGTTTACCTTCCCATACTCCTTTATTCAGCAGTAATTTTCCAATCCTGATCATATCCCGACTTCTAATGGCCAAACCGCCAAAAGCACGAATATTGCCATTTTTTCGACTGTCTAAAGTATAAAGTGCGTCATACTCCATACCAAGAGGCTCCCAAATTTTTTCCTGAAGATAAACTTTGAGCTTTTTATTTGAAGCCTTTTCCAAACAAATTGCTAAAATTTGGGTGGAAAGAGATTGATAAGCAAAATGTGTTCCCGGTTTGTGTGAAACATAGTTGTATTCTCTTGCAAATTTATCCTGATTATTGTTGTAGTAAAGCATGGCCAATCGGGCAAAATTGGATCTATCATTAAAATCAATCCCTGAGACCATATTCAAGAGATGTTTTATCTCGATTTCTCGACGACCATCCGTTGCAAATTCCGGAATAAAATCAGATACTTTTTGATCGTATCTCAAGATACCATCTTCTACTGCTATAGCAGCCAACATGGCAGTAATTCCCTTTGTGACTGAGAAAACAATTTGAAAATCTTCCTTTTTATGTTTATTGGCATAGCGCTCAAAAAAAAGAGTATCATTATGCAGTACCAACAATGAGGTGGAATAGGTTAATTTTAGAAACTCATCAATATTTGTTGCCCCATTCAGTATAAAAGGAGGCACCCAAAGCGAAACATCCGGCAAACGCTCTTTAGGGGCTTGTATAAAAGCCGGATTAGAGTGCTTTGCGGCGAAAACCGTATCGCAGGGAAAAATCTTGTAATCAGTAACTGCTGGTTGGAAAAAAGCCGCAATTCTGGTAACTGTACAGCTTTGAAAAAGAAGTAAGGAAAAAACTAGCAAGCACGATAGTTTTAGGACTTTATATTCCATTTGAAGTGTTAAATCTCAGGTTGAAAGAAGTGCTGCCTATACAGTTTTTTTTTTCTTGAACATCTGTTTAAGCAATAAAACTGCATTAACAACAATCGTGCCCAGCACTGATATTATAAAAAAATTAGAGGCTTATGAAGTTTCAATTACAGTAATAGAATAATTGCAAAATTTCGTTGATCAGCTTAATTTATGATTTAAATCTAGGTCGTTGGAACTACCCAAAAAATTGGGCGTCTCTGTCGATACTCCGTAGGACAGCTAATTGATTTAAAAGTTTTTTTTATCTTGTGCAGAATATATAACTCACTTTATTTTTTTTCATACATGAGCATTTCCGGAACAAAAGATTGGATCCGTTATATTTACGATTTTTTTTTCCGCAGGGCTGTTTATCATAGCATTCTGTGGTTCATTTATATTTCGGTGATGCTGATTATAAATTACAGCGGACCTGATAATCTTCGTATTACTTTTTCAAATGTATTGATTCACTCGGGATTTCTGGCAGGACTTGTCTATTTGAATCTGTATTATTTTATCCCCTATTACTTATCAAAAAAGCAAATATTTTCTTATTTTGTGTTATTGGTTTTTGCAACGCTAATAACAACACCGCTTGAATTGATCAGTTTATTCTGGAATATGAGCGGTTATAATGAAGCAAGGCTTTATCTGATTGAAAATCAATCAATGCACTTTCTGTTTATGTTCTTTATAACAATAAGCAGTACTGTAGTCAAAATTGCAAAGGAATGGCTTCTTCAGGAACGTATAAAAAGAGATTTGGAGAATAGGAATCTACAGTCTGAATTGAGTTTTTTGAAGTCACAGATAAATCCGCACTTTCTTTTCAACACACTCAACTCGTTATATGCATTGACATTGAAAAAGTCGGATAAGGCTCCTGAAATAGTTCTTCGATTGTCAGACATGATGCGTTACATGCTTTATGAAAGCAATGAAAAAAAAGTAAGTCTCGATAAAGAAGTAGAATCAATTCGCAATTATTTGGAGCTTGAAAGAATTCGTTATGGCGATAAAGCAGAAATTGCTTTTGAATACAGCGGCGAAGCAGCAGAAAAGTACAAAATACCTCCGCTGCTTTTTATACCTTTTTTGGAAAATGCTTTTAAACATGGCCTAAGCAATAGCTTATCAGAAGGTTATGTACATGTTAATCTTATGGTTGCCGAAGGAGAATTACAGTTCGACATAGTTAATTCTAAAAGCGATGACCCCAAAGATGAACGTTATTATCGCGGAGGAATAGGCCTCTCAAATGTAAAAAGAAGGCTGGAACTTATTTATGGAAACCATTACTACCTAAAACTTAAAGACAGTTTCGACAAATATTCTGTCAGCCTAAATATTGAACTGAATGCAATTGAAAATAATAAGTAAGAAATAAATATACCTAAATGAATACAATTATTGTTGATGATGAACCCCTGGCATTGGAAGTATTGGAAACCTATATTTCTCAGTTCCCCGAACTTAAACTTGTTGCAAAATGCAATAATGCTGTAGAGGCTTTTGAAGGGCTAAACAGTCAGAAAATTGATTTGATGTTTTTGGATATTCAAATGCCGCAAATATCGGGGATTGACTTTTTAAAAACTCTTAGCAATCCTCCTAAAGTGATTTTAACTACCGCATTTCCAAACTATGCTTTGGAAGGGTATGAACTGAATGTATTGGATTACCTGCTCAAACCCATCGGATTTGACCGATTCAGTAAGGCTGTAAATAAATTTCTTGAACTATCCAAAAACAATGTATTGTCTCCTAAAAAATTGGAACAGCAAGAAGAGGAAAAACCTGACTACATATTTGTAAAGGCCGATAAAAAACTTATAAAAATTAAATTTGAAGATATTTTTTACGTGGAGGGTCTTAAAGATTATGTTATTCTGCATACCCCAACTGGAAGAATTGTTACACTACAAACTATGAAATCTTTGGAAGAAAAACTGCCGCAAGATATTTTTATGAGAGTTCACCGTTCCTTTATTGCCAATCTTAAAAAGATTGAAGTTATAGAAGGCAACTCTTTAATTATCAATAAAAAATCAATTCCAATTGGCAAAAATTACAGAGACGAGCTTTTAATTATAATCAATAAAAACAGGCTTTAATCTATTATCATGAAGGTTTATTGCCTGAATTTTTGAAAAATCCAACAAAAACGCTATTACTAAAATACACATAATTGAAATCTGGCCCATTAAGTCTATTACTTTCAATTACTAAAATTATTTCTAACTTTTATGAGCTATTTTCAAGGAGAAACGCCTTACAATTACGAACAAAAATGTCTTTGCATTCTGGTACTCGATGCTTCAGGTTCAATGGACGGCGAGCCCATACGCGAGCTTAACAGAGGCTTACAGGAGTTTTATGCAGCTGTCGAAGAAGATCTTATTGCAGCCAACAGACTAGAAGTTTGTATTGTTACCTTCGGATCTGATATTAAAACCATTCAGGAACCATCTCTTATAAGTGGATTTGACATGCCCAATCTATCTGCAAACGGTTCAACTAGGCTGGTGGATGCTGTTCGTAAAGCCATGATAAGGACTGAAGAAAGAAAACAATGGTACAAAGAAACCGGACAACCCTATTATCGCCCGATTATGGTACTCATCACAGATGGTGAACCCGATAAAGATCAGGATGTAACTGGAATATCCAAAGAAATAAGCGAGGCTGTTGATGCTAAAAAATTCACATTCTTCGGTTTGGGTGTAAAAGGTTATAATCATGAAGTAATGAAGCAAATTTGTCCGCCATCGGCACAGCCTCTGCCGCTTTCAGGATATAAATTTTCAGAATTTTTCAAATGGTTAAGTAACAGTATCGGCATCATAACCAAATCAAAAGAAGGCGAAAGTGTAGAATTGCCGCCTGTGAGCGACTGGGCTCAGATGAAATTTTAAGCAAATCTGCTCCACATTTTTCATCTTATATACTTCTATAAATCATGACTGCTCAAAATAACAAAAGTAAATGGGTGGTTGCCTATGCTTCGGTAATAGGCAACGGACATATACAAAACAATATACCCTGCCAAGATAATTGTGCGCATTTTCGAATCAATGATACCTGGTCGGTTGCTGTAGTTTGTGACGGAGCCGGCTCAGCAAAATTCTCACATATTGGCTCCGATTTTGTTGCCCGCAATACCGCGCACTGCCTTCAGGAAATCATTGAACGCAGAAAATGGGCTGATGCCAATTCGATCCCGACTGAAGAAGAATGGCGTGAGGAGGCATTACGTGCTATACAGATTGTCATGCAGCGGCTTGTCGTCTTTGCAAGAGAAAAAGAATACACTTTTTCGGACCTTGCCTGTACCGTTTTATCAACACTTTATTCTCCTTTTGGGCTACTGACTGTACATATTGGTGACGGACGGGCAACTTATTCTGTTGAATTAAATGAATGGCTGGCATTGATTACCCCTTTCAGGGGAAATGAAGCGAATGAAACAGTCTTTATTACCTCAGGAATCTGGACAGAAGAAGGTGTACAGAAATTCATTGGCAGCAATGTCAAAAAAGGCAACATCAGGGCTTTTGCTCTGACAAGTGACGGCTGCGAAAAAGGTACATTTGAAGTCAATATTTACGATGAAGCAACTCAGATGTTTCAGGATCTGAATAAACCTTTTACTAAATTCTTCGAACCCAATGTACTCGGTTTGAGACAATTGTACAAGGAACAAAAAACTCAGGAAGAAATAAATGAACTTTGGAAAACGTTTCTGACAGATGGCACCAAAGCCTTTAAGCATGAAATTGATGACAAAACACTTATTCTTGCTGTGTTGACAGAAGAACCAGAAATTGATTTTCAGGCATAAAGCCACACAAAATGTCCCTGCTATATTATTTAAAAGGCAGTAATGAAGCTGTTTTAATTGAAGAAAAACCTTTTGCATCGGGTGGTGAAGGTGCGCTGCATCAGATTCTAAGCCCTGCCAGATATATAAATCACGTAGCTAAGGTTTTTCATATTCACAAAAGTGGCGATTTTCTTCGTGAGGCTAAAATAATTTATTTAATTGAAAATCGTCCGAAGTTTGACTATACTCCAGATCATGAAACCATTATTTGGGTCGAACAGGCAATTTACGACGAAAAAAGCAATTTTTCAGGGTTCATCATGCCAAGGGCAAGTGGGGAAAAACTTGAAATACTTTGCGCACCAAATCTGCCCAAACATTTGGGTGCTGAATGGAAAAGACTTTCATTTTCTCATGAAGATTCCTTCAGACTGCGACTAAAAGTTTGTTATAACCTTGCATCTGCCATTCATCAGATTCACGCTTCCGGAAAATATGTTTTGGTGGACCTGAAACCTGATAACATAATTATTTATCCCAATGGACTCATCTCTATTGTTGATACAGATTCCTTTGAAATCTCAGAAAATGGCAAAACTATTTTTCCTGCAACTGTAGCAACTCCAGAATATACTCCACCTGAGTATTATGAAGGAATTCGTCCGGGAGAAGTTTCTATTAAAAACAGTTGGGACAACTTTGGTCTAGCTGTAATTTTCTATCGAATACTTTTCGGCATACATCCTTTTGCAGCTAGTGCAGTGCCGCCCTATGACAATCTGGTCTCCTTGGGCGATAAGATCCACCACGGTCTTTATGTTCACCATTACAAGGATAAGATATTCTCTGTAATACCCCCTCCGCACCGAAAATTTGACGTTTTGGAAGAAGAGCTGAAATCGCTTTTTCAAACTACTTTTATAGATGGTCATGAAAATCCTAATGATCGGATCAGCGCCGAAAAATGGGCATTGGCATTTATGTCTAGTCCTTATCTAATTGTTGATCGCCCTTTGCCTTCAAAAAATTTGGAACTTGATGGCATTATTAGTGGAAACTGGTATGAAACTGCAATTGACAAGGCAATTTCCGAGTTAAAACTGACTGCTCCTATCCCAAAGTTGGCTATTAACAGTAAGGGGCAGTTTATAACTGAGACACTCAATGACTATAAAAAAGTAGGGACAGCACTAAAGAATATAGCCAAATTTGGCGGACTGATCAGCAGTATTATTGTTTTATTTATTTTAATAATTGGCATTTTTACTGATGGCTTAAGTTTTAGCTCCATATTGAATATACTGAGTTATTTGATTATGATAATAACCAAAATAATTTTTTGGTTTTTAACAAATCCTGTTTACCTATTGCTGTTACTGATTCCTTTTTTCATGACTATCGGTAAAAAAGTTTGGAGTTCATTTACGATAGGTTTCAATAAAACTATTCAAAAAATTCAGGATTCTTTTGCTGTGTCAAAAGGGCAGAAAAGAAGAGGCATGGAAGATAAACAATATACATTATTCTCTAAAAAACTGATTATCAAACAGAAAATTCAAGAAATCAAAACAGAACTTAATATAATTGAACAGGTAAAAAACAAAAAAGAAGAAAATTACCATCGCGAACATAGTCAGAAGATTAAAGAAACAAATATTCTGATTCAATCGGACATTAAAAAAGAGTCTGAAAATATTGAACAATACGATCAGAAAGCAAGGGAATTGATGAAAGAGGAGGCAAAGGAAATAAGACTTCTGAGGGTTGAATTTTTTAATACCTTAAAATACAACCCGCCTTATTCAGAAATAAGCGGCAACAGTCCGGAACAGAAAATTGCAAGTCTTGAAATTTGGAAAAAAAGACAGGTAGGTTCTGAAGCTGAAATCAATCAGCTTGCCAAAAAGATTGAACTTGAGCTTTTAGAAATGAGCGCAACACAGGAAACTAAGATCAGTGAAATAAAATCCCGCTATGATGAATTGCATAACGACCTGGTCAATAGCGGAAAAGTACACAAAATAAAAATTAATGATATCATCGATTCCGCTACTGTTAAAATCAGAATCGAGGGTAAGTTGGATGCAGTTTTATTGGATAAAAATTATAGAAAACTGCTTAAGACCCGAAATGAACTGCTTGCTGAGTTATATGTCGAAGAAAATAACATGATAGGGCTGAATGAACAAATTAAAACAGTAAGAGATAATTTGAATAAATTACGCTAATAAAACCTAACCTAAAGATTACAATCTACTAAATAACAAAATTTTAATTTTAGCAACTGATTTTTAAAATATTTATTCGGTTTAGTAAAAAATAAATCAGAATTTTGTTTCAAATATCAGAGCTATTTTATTACCTTTGCAGGCACTTAACACAGAAGAGTTAATTAGTACAAAATCGAACTTTTAAAGAAATAAATTATTCATGTTATGAAAAAAGATATCCATCCAACATCTTACCGTACAGTTGTATTCAAAGATATTGCAACTGATTACACTTTCTTGTCAAAATCTACGGCACCTTCAAAAGAAAATTTTACTTGGGAAGATGGCAATGAGTATCCATTGATTAAATTGGAGATTTCAAGTGCTTCTCACCCTTTCTTTACAGGTAAAATGGCATATGTCGACACAGCAGGTCGTATCGATAAGTTCAACAAAAAATTTGCTAAATTTGCTAAATAAGCAAACAAAGTTTTTCAATATCTTACTTCGCATCTTTTCAAAAGGTGCGAAGTTTTTTTTATTAATTTACTAAAATTCACTATTTATCGAATTGCAACACTAGGATTTAAAAATATAAAGGCTGTTTCATTTTTATTGTTTACAACCCCATATCATCTTTTTTCTTGTTCCCATTAAAATCTGCCATTTCCTTTTTCAGTTCATTAAAAGTTTTGGACTTATAACCTTCAGGAACCTGAAATACTTGATCGCTGATTTTTGTCCGTCTAATTTCAATTGCTTTCAGCTGAATCTTCAAACCACTAAAATTCATCTCAGTATATAAAGGTAAACCCGGTAAATCTCCTACGTATTTGCTTATAAACTCTGGAGTATTAATTCGAAATTTTTTTGATAGATATAGTAATGCTTTTGATCTGTATCCTGCAACAGGCGCGATAGCTTTATAACATTTTTTACCGGCAATAGTAGTTCTGTCTTTATAGAAATATTCAATCTGACCGGGTTTAAATGGCATTTGATTTATATTTTCATTGACAGTCTGTCCTGTTGTTAAATCAGTTCCATTGATGGGAATATTTACCTTTTCAGAAAGCATTGGTATATTCAAAAGCACAACATTCTTTTCATTTTTCTGATTGACAACTAATTGCATTTCTGCAAAACCACCCATTATTTTCAGATCTAATTTCGATTTTCCGTCTTTTATATATAGCGTTAGAGTTGTTTCTCTAAAAAATTCTGAGAGTTCAGATTTTCCATTTGATTTAAGTTCATAAATAACATATCCTTCCGTGAAATTCGGCTCGGTTTCAATTGACTTTTGAGCTAAAAGATTATAAGGCAAAAATGCCATCAATAGTGGGGCGATGATTTGTTTGATCATGGTGCTATAGTTTTCAGAAATTGGAAAAAGCAACCCAACAACAAGGCGAGGAAAAGAAGCGCCAATCGCAAACCAACCAAAAAGAATTCAACAATCAAAGCAAACCGCTTCCGGTGAATTTGCAAGAATATCTCAACAGCATTGAAATTTTAAACCGACAAAGCTTACCTTTGCGTTCCAATTTTAACCAAAAGGTTCAAGAATATTTTAAAAACAATGATTAGTTTTAATTACGAAACCGA
>CAINVS010000188.1 GCA_903854205.1 uncultured Bacteroidota bacterium
AATTATTAAAATAAAGAATTAGTCATGCGTAACGAAATAATCGAAAAACTCAAAACCATCATTACCCCTTATGTTCAGAACAAAGAAGCCCTCTCTGATCTAACAGATGAAACCGATTTGATGAAGGATCTGAAAATCAATTCACAACACCTTGTGGATATTATTCTCGACACAGAAGAAGTCTTCGATATAGAAATCGATGATGAATCGGCAGAAAAAATGCTGACAGTAGGTGCCGCAGTAGATATTGTGGAAAGATTAACAGCCGGAAGATAAATGCTATTGACTTATTTTGCTTTTTGATTATAGTATTTTGGTTGCAGCGCAGCAGGAATTTGATTCCAAACATGCTCGGGAATTCCAAATTTATCACTGTAATTTTTACTATTGTTTAAATGAATAGTTATATCGTCCCAATAAGCCAGGAAAAAATTTTCTTCCAAAAGACAGTTGACATAGCCTTCAGCCCAAAAATTAAGGGTTAAATTGCTCATTGTTATGAAGAAATATTTGTCAATACAGCTATCCAAAAATATAATACTTTTTCCTTCAACAACGTAGTTGTCAGACCAATCAAAGTAAATGTCAGTTTGATCTTCTATGACTTGCTTAAGTTGAGCACTTAGGAACCATGTTAATTCCATTTTGACTGAATAAGATTTGTTGCAGGCTTTATAAATTATTTACCCTTTTTAAATGTAGTGCCAAATACATAATCCCAAAGCGGACTGCTCACGACAAAACCCTCTTCAGGACTTTTGTAATGGTGATTCTTATGGTGTTTCTTCATGTTTAGTAATACTAAGGATTTGCAAAAGTATAAAATTCTATTATTCGATCAAAATTAAGCAATAATGATTGGAAATGATATAGTTGATCTGAAACTTGTACTTTTGGAGGATAAAGCATCAAATCTTCGTTGGCTGAAAAAGGTCTTTGTTGAGAAAGAAATTGAGCTTATTCAAAACTCAGAAAGTCCAAATATAACGCTTTGGCGACTTTGGAGTATGAAGGAAAGTGCCTATAAAGTCGCGGTTAAAAAGACAGGAATCAGAGCTTTTAATCCTAAACGCTTTGAAACGGAAATACTGGGACCCTGTCAGGGACGGGTCAGTTCTATTTATGGAATATTTCAGACAACTTATTCGATTACAGAAGATTATATACACAGTATTGCCTCCGATTCTTTCGATAATCACGCTGTTTCCGGACAAAAAAAATCTGATATAAAAGATTTGTCAGCGGGTGTCAGAATTGGATTAGTAGAGCATTTTCAGAATAATAAACCGCAGTTTATAGATTTGAATATAGTAATGAATGAAGAAATTCCTTTCCTCTATTCTGGGGCAGATCAACTTCCTTTCGATATCAGTTTGAGCCATCACGGCGACTTTGTTGGATGGGGTTATCAGAAAATGTTGCTGGGTGAAATAAAAAAAGCGGGCCGAAGCCCGCTAAAAAAAAGATGAAAAACTAAAAATTGGGGAAATTTTGAAGCAGTCTTTTATTTTAAAGCGGTGGTGTAAGCAAAGTCATAGCCACCAAAACAATAGCACCTGATATCCAAATAAATATAATTATTACAGCTCCAATTACTGTTCATATAACAGTACCTGCTTTTTTCGGCATCCGATTCCAGGCTTCTTTATCCAGCTGCTGAGCTGTTCATTCCTCCAATCAGCTAATTGAGGATTAAAATGTTAAATAAAAATATATTTTTTTGATTAAGCAATTTTAATTCAGATCAAATATTATAGTTATGGAATCTGCCAGCTATAATCCGTACATCTTACCACATTGAAATTCGTTGTTTTAGTAGTAGGATAAAATAAGTATCCACTTACTTGTTCTGCATAAAGCAAACGTCCATTTCCTTCCGTGAGGGTAATTTTTTGAGAAATCATTCCTCCTGCAAGTTGTATCTTGAATGTGCCGTCAACATAAACATTATATGGATTAGAGGAGGAGTTTGAAACAATAATTGTTCCGGTTTTGTCGACCTCACAAGGTTTGAGCGTTTCTGATTTACTGCATGAACTCATAATAACAAGCAACATGAGCATCATCAATGATGTTAATAGTTTCATAATAAGACGATTTTGTAAAATGATATTTTATAGTAAAACAAATAATATCAATGAAACTAGCAAGATATTTATCAATATACCCAAAATGCCCATAACAATCGCAGTAATAGCAAAGCCTTTACCTTTGAATTTATCGGGATTGCGAGTAATTTTACCCAAGCTTATTCCGCCAAATATTATAGCTAAAAGACACATTACGAATCCCAAATATGGGGCAAACCAACCAACAATCCCAAGAATAAAACCAGCTATTCCTAGACCTTCATTCTTGGGTTCATCATTGTTTTTATTAAATTTCTTTTGTTTTTTTGTTTTGCTTTTTTGAGGCTTTATAGGATGTTCACTAGCCTTTTCAAATTTTTCTGAGCTAATAATTTCAGAATTTAAAGAATTGAATTGTTCCACCTTACTCAAATCATTGTTTGAATATTTCAAGGAGAATGATGACAGACTTATTACAATAATAGTAGCAAGTAAAGAAAAAATAAGTGTTCTCATAATGTTTGGTTTTTGTTATAAATTAATGAATTATTACCATAAAGCTTCGTATAAGAGTCAAGATCTATTTTGTATTATCACATTTAACTATTTTAGATTTTTCTAAGGCATTTATTGAGTTAAGATTTTTTTATAAGAGTTTATTTAATAGTGATAAACAATAATATCCGTCACGAATTTTCAATTAAACACCCCGCCGATTTTAGTCTACCAGATTAGTGTATTTGTTTGTAATACAACTTTTTGATAAAGTTGTGCCACAGCCTGTGTATCCGTAAATTTCTATGATTGCAGTCTATCCATCACCCCAAAAAATGATAGGGTAAGTATAATAACTGCTATAAACATGATTGTAATTTCTTATTAAGTTAACCCAAAAAGATATTTAGTTTCCATTATGCCAATCACTTTTCTAAAATCGGGCCAAAATTCAAATATTTGATTAACAGCGGTTTACAGTTTTGTGGACTGTCTGAAATTGATACAACCTGTCAGATATTGACAATGTGTTTAGTTTAAATGCTTTGAAAATTAACGACTTATATTGAGGTCTGAATTTTGTAAATTTTCTGGCCCAGCACTTTTATTAGAAAACTGCTGTAAATGTTTTTTACTTTATAAGCTCATTTTTATGCCAATTACTAAATAGTTTTATATTTTAGTTGACGAAGCCTGAATGATATTCTGTTTATTTTATCATTTATCGACGGTTATTATCCATTATTGACAAATAACTTAATTTTAATACATTGAATTTCAATGTGTTGGAATTAGGCACTATTTTAGTATGCAAAAATGAGAAATTTGTATATAAAATTAACTCCAATAATGCAGAGATATCTAACTCAAATCGTACATTTAGACAGGCATTTGCAGCAAATACAAATTAGCACTGAAACGGTACATATGAAAAAAATATTGATTTCCTGGTGGGCTTTATGGACAGACTTTTATCAGGATGGTAAAGGTAAGGGTGTGGACAAGACAGGTCCAAACTTCGATATGCATCGTTATTTTTATAATGGGTATGAAAAACATATCCTGCTTTGCAGCGATAAGGAAGACAGTACACGATTTGAGCATCTCTGTGCTGCACTCAGAAAAGAATTTCCCGATCATGAAATTGAAGGACGATATATCGGTATTGACGATGTCCTAGACTTTTATGAGATCAAAACTAAGGTAGAGCCTATACTTTGGGAGCACAGAGAATATCAGATGCAATTGTTTTTTTCTCCTGGTACCGCTGCTATGGCTATTGTCTGGTTTTTGCTGCATCAGCAGTCCGGACTTAATACCCTATTATTACAAACAGTTAGAGCCAAGAAAGAAGGGGAAGACCCCGTTATTAAATACCTGAACATTGAACGAGAAGAAACGCTAGGCAGCTTCCTCATCAAACAGGCGAATACAGAAAAGGCCGCCTTCTCAAAACATTTTGAAGATGAAGATTATTATATTGGCCGCTCTATCGAGCCAATCTATCATCTGGCTGAAACAATTTCTCAGGCAAACAGAGGAAATGTATTGATTCTGGGTGCAAGCGGTACCGGAAAAGAACATTTGGCACATTTTATACATCAGAAATCGGCAAGGCATAATGCTGCTTTTCTTACCGTCAACTGCGCTGCTTTTGGAGATACATTGTTGGAATCAAGACTTTTTGGACATAAAAAAGGCTCTTTCACAGGGGCTACAGATAGTCATAAAGGCTATTTTGAAGAGGCAAATGGCGGTACAATTTTTTTGGATGAAATTGGCGATATCTCACCTTATATGCAGCAGCTGCTGCTCAGAGTGCTCCAAAATCAGGAAATTGCTCCGATTGGCGGCAAGCCGCAGAAAGTGGATGTTAGAATAGTTGCTGCCACAAACAAGGATCTGGTACAGCTCTGTAAAGACGGGGAATTCCGTTGGGATCTATATTACAGACTTGCAACAATTGAATTGGAATTGCCTGCACTGAATCAGCGTGGACCAAAGGAATTGGAGGCGTTGATCGATTTTTTTATTAAAACAAAACAAAAGCTTTTTGGCAGAAATAAAGCCTTGCAGCTTAGCTCCGAGGCTAAAAAAAGAATACTCAGTTATTCTTTTCCAGGTAATGTACGGGAATTGGAAAGTCTCATAGAGCGATTTTATCTGCTCAACAGTTCGAAAATTGAAATATCTGATTTTCCGGGCAGAATGACTGAACAGGTTTTGGATACTTCATCTTTGAAATTGAAAGATATTGAAATGGCACATATTCAGCGTGTTTTGCAAATGCAGGAAGGCAATCTGGCCAAAACTGCAAAAGTATTGGATGTTGCATTGAATACGCTGAAAAGGAGATTGGAATAGCTAGAATTTTAGAACCGAAAAGATAGCGTTCCTGTCAGCGAATTTGATAACCTGCTATGGAATGAAAACCTTACTCCTTATTTTTATCATTTCATCATTGTTTTCTAAAAAATTAAGGTTTATTTTAAAAAATATATGCAAAGAATTATTTTTTTGTATATTTAGATTCAAAAATGAACCTGACCTTTATGTCCAATTTTACATTTCTCCAAGAAGAATTGCCGATTTTAGCCAATTTGGCAATGTCGGCCGAACAGTATCTGTATCAGGATCCGCCTGTTTGTCTATACAAACTAAGAATTTTCGGAGAAAAATTCACGAATTGGCTTTTCGATGAGCATGGATTGGATTTTCCTTATGAAAATACCTTTAACATTAGAATTAAATTGCTTGCTGAAGCAGGTAAAATTACTTACCCATTGCCTGACCTGCTCCATAGAATCAGGTCTTTAGGAAATAATTCATCACATGAACATCAGGGAACAGTTGATGAAGCTACTTCTGCTCTGCTTGCAGCATTTAAACTCTCGAAATGGCTCAGTGATACCTATTTCGAGACCGAGCTCTCCGAACTGAAATTTTCTCCGCCACCTAAAATCAACAATAATGTCGGTCTGGAAGAACTGGAGGCTGAATACAAACAACTAGAGGAAGCTTTCAATAGTCTAAAGGAAGAGAAAATCCAATTGTCCAAAGAAAGACAGGAAACTATTCACTTGAAAGCTTACCAAAATGCTGCAAAAATTCAGATTACTGAAGCTGAAACCAGGGCCATCATTGACGAACAGCTCAGAAAAGCCGGCTGGGAAACAGACAGTGAACTCCTGAAACATTCAAAGGGCACAAGACCTGAAAAAGGGCGTAAAATGGCAATTGCCGAATGGCCCGTAGGACTGAATCAGAAAGCCGATTATGCCCTTTTTATAGATACTCAGCTTTTTGGCTTTATTGAAGCAAAAAAAATGAGTGCCGATATTCCTGCAGCCCTGATCCAAAGCAGGGAATACAGCAAAAAAACCAATAAATCAGCTGATTTTGAACTGACAGGAAATTGGGGAGAATATAAGGTGCCCTTCCTTTTTGCTACAAACGGCAGACCTTATTCTAAAGCACTTATTCAAAAATCAGGTATTTGGTTTTTGGATGTCAGAAATACTAAAAATCATCCCAAAGCACTTCAGGGATGGTATTCACCGGAAAACCTGATTGACCTTTTCAGTAAAGATGAAGAAGCTGCTGATTTACTGCTGCAGAAAAGCAGTATCGATTTTCTAAGCGATCCAAATGGTCTCCGACTCCGTTTTTACCAAATAGAAGCTATTGAAGCAATTGAAAAAACAATAAAAGAAAGTACCGTAAAAAGAGCATTACTGGCAATGGCTACGGGTACGGGTAAAACCCGAACAATTGTAGGGCTTTGTTATCGTTTGATAAAATCACAAAGATTTAAAAGAATCTTGTTTTTAGTTGACAGAAGTACCTTGGGAGAACAGGCAATTGATAGTTTTGATGATTACAAAATTGAAAATTTCCAAACTTTCAGCAATATTTATAATCTGAAAAAACTAAAAGATAAATATCCTGATCTTGAAACCCGTTTACATTTTGCTACGGTTCAGGGCATGGTGAAAAGACTTTTTTATACTTCTGATAACGATAAACTCCCTGCTGTCGGTACTTATGACTGTATTATTGTAGATGAAGCACATCGTGGCTACAATATGGACCGCGATTTGGACGAGGACGAGGCCGAGTTTAAAAATGAATTGGATTATCAGAGCAAATACAGCAAAGTATTGGATTATTTCGATGCTTTCCGTATCGGGCTTACCGCTACGCCAGCATTACATACAGTCGAAATTTTCGGCAAACCTGTTTATCGCTACAGCTACGAACAGGCCGTCATAGACGGTTTTCTAACAGATCAGGAACCGCCTTATAATATTCGTACCAAACTCAGCGAGGAAGGAATTGTCTGGGAAAAAGGAGCAAAGCCTATGGTTTTTGATAACCTGACCGCTCAGCTGATTGAACTGGATGAATTGGAAGATGAACTCAGAATTGAGGTGGAACAATTTAATAGGGCCGTGATTACCGAATCTTTTAACCGGACAGTCATCGCTGAACTGGTTAAACATCTCGATCCGGAATCGCCGAAGAAAACCTTGGTTTTTGCAGCAACAAACGAACATGCCGACCTGATTGTCTCCATTTTTAAAGAAGAGTACCAAAAAATTGGTCTCGACGTGGACAATGCAGCAATTGAAAAAATTACCGGTTCTATTTATAAGCCCGAGGAAATGATTCGTCGCTTTAAAAATGAACAGCATCCAAATATCGTGGTGACTGTTGATTTGCTGACCACGGGTATAGATGTTCCCGCAATTTGTAATCTGGTATTTATGCGCCGGGTCAGATCCCGAATTCTTTATGAACAGATGCTTGGACGTGCCACGCGGCTTTGTCCCGAAATTGGAAAAGAAACCTATAAAATCTTCGATGCTGTCCGACTTTATGAAGCTTTGAAGGATGTTTCCGAAATGAAACCCGTGGTGCAGAATCCGCTGGTCAGCTTTGAAGAACTGATAGCTGAACTGCCGGAAATTCCTAAGGAAACTTCTGTTCAAAAACAGATTGATCAGATTGTGGCCAAATTACAACGCAAAAAAAGACTGCTCAAAGAAGATGATCTGCTTCATTTCGAATACCTGACGGGTGGGCTTTCACCGGATGAGTTTATTGCGGATCTGCGCTCAAAATCTACTCGGGAAGCAGGGGAGGAGATTTTAACAAAAAAACATATTTTTCATTTTTTGGATACAATAAAATCCACGCCAAAACTACAGCTTTTCAGTGAACATGAGGATGAATACCTGAGTACGGAAAGAGGTTATGGCAAGGGACAGAAGCCTGAGGATTATCTGGAAAGTTTCAAAAAATTCATTGAAGAAAATCTGAATAAAATAAAGGCTATCGAAATTGTTTGCAACAGGCCCAAATCTTTGACCCGCGAAGCTTTGAAAGAATTGCTTTATGTGCTGCGGGAAAATCATTTTTCTGCGGAACATCTGAAGACGGCATGGAAAGATGCCAAAAATGAGGACATTGCGGCCGATATTATAGCTTATATACATACTTTAGCGCTTGGCAGTCCGCTCGAAACGCATGAGCAAAGGGTGGCAAGGGCCATGAAAAAAGTGCGTGCGCTGCGCAGTAATTGGAATACTCATCAGCTGAAATGGTTGGATCGTATTGAAAAACAACTGCTAAAATCAACTGTACTGCATAAGGCGGATTTTGATGTAGAGCCATTCCTACAGGAGGGGGGCTATAACCGCTTTGCAAAATTGTTCGATAATGCGGAGGAAATTTTACAGACAGTGGAGGATAATTTGTTTTTGGAGGTGGGGTAGGTTTTGATGTGGTGATCCCGTCTTGGGTCGGGACAAGTTGTGGGGATTGGAATATTGCGCTGCTCTGCAGCTTGGAATGTTGCGCTGCTCTGCAGCTATGAATGTTGCGCTTCTCCGAAGCTGGGAACAAAACGCAGCTTCGCTGCTGGGAATCTTGCGCTGCTCTGCAGCTATGAATATTGCGCTGCTCTGCAGCTTGGAATGTTGCGCTGCTCTGCAGCTTGGAATGTTGCGCTGCTCTGCAGCTTGGAATGTTGCGCTGCTCTGCAGCTATGAATGTTGCGCTGCTCCGCAGCTTGGAATATTGCGCTTCTCCGAAGCTGGGAACAAAACGCAGCTTCGCTGCTGGGAATCTTGCGCCTCGCTGAGGCTTGGTGTAATTGTCAATGTGTCCCAGCTTCGGAGAAGCGCAAGATTCCTAGCCCGTGAAACGGGCGAGGAAAAAAGCTACAGCGTAGCGCAATATTATGCGATGTGGATATGGAATTTAACATGTTGCGCTGCTCCGCAGCTTGGAATGTTGCGCTGCTCTGCAGCTATGAATGTTGCGCTGCTCCGCAGCTTGGAATGTTGCGCTGCTCCGCAGCTTGGAATGTTGCGCTGCTCCGCAGCTTGGAATCTTGCGCCTCGCTGAGGCTTGGAACAATATCACGTAAAACGGGATTCAAAAATTTTTTTTTTAAAAAAATTGCAATTTTCATATTAAAGGCATAGACTTGAATATTATTTTACCCCAAAATTCAGATTTATGTCAGATGTTTTTTCCCAAATTGACCTTCATATTGTCTTTGCCGTTAAACATAGGCGTGCATTGATTCATCCGGAATGGAAAGATGAAATGTATAAATATATTACCGGAGTAGTTCAACATTACAAACATAAAATGCTCTGTATAGGCGGTATGCCCGATCATATACACATTTTTATAGGTTATAAACATACCCAATTACTTTCAGATCTGGTAAAAGAAATTAAGAATGCTTCCAACGATTTTATTAAATTGAATAAACTGACCAATACAAAGTTTGCTTGGCAAAATGGTTATGGCGTTTTCTCCCATAATGTCTCACAAAGGGATGTGGTAATTAAATATATTCTTAATCAGGAGGAACATCATCGGAAAAAATCTTTTAAAAAGGAGTATATGCAATTATTGAAGCGTTACCAAATTGAATTTAAAGAAGAATACTTATTTGAATTTTTTGAAGATTAAGATTTTGCAGTTTCAATAGGCTCTAACAAAAATGTATAAATGATTATTAAGTTTTATATTTACAGCCTTGTCTATTTTTAACCATTTTCAAATTTTCATCCCGATCTTCGGGACAAATTTTCAAATTTTCAAATCAATATAATTGTGACTACTCAAGAAATCGTAAATAAACTCTGGAACCTCTGCAATGTCCTTCGCGACGACGGCATCACCTATCACCAATACGTAACGGAACTGACCTATATCCTCTTTTTGAAAATGGCCGAAGAAACCGGACAGGAAGAACGGATGGGCATTCCCGAAGGTTATCGCTGGGCCGATCTGAAACGCAAAGAAGGACTGGAACTCAACCGTTTTTACAAAGAACTGCTCCTGCATCTGGGCAGTGACGGAAAGGGCAAGGTGCAACAGATTTTCAGCAATGCCCAAACCAGTATCAACAAGCCCGCCAACCTGCAAAGCATCATCAAATCCATAGATGATCTCGACTGGTTTTCGGCCAGAGAAGATGGATTGGGGGACCTTTACGAAGGCCTGCTCGAGAAAAATGCTACCGAAACCAAATCGGGTGCGGGACAGTATTTTACGCCCCGACCCCTTATCAACAGTATGGTGCGGCTCCTCGACCCCAAAGTGGGCGAGCGCTGCAATGACCCTGCCTGCGGCACTTTCGGCTTTATGATTGCCGCATCGGAATACCTTCGCGAGAAAACCAATGATTATTTCGACCTGCCTTCCGATCAGGCCGAATTTCAGATCAATAAAGCATTTACTGGCAGTGAACTGGTGCCCGATACGCATCGTCTGGCACTGATGAATGCCCTGCTGCACGGCATCAATGGCGATGTGCGCCTCATGGATACGCTCTCTTCCGAGGGTGAGGAACTGCGCGGATTCGATGTCGTCCTTGCCAATCCGCCTTTCGGCACAAAAAGAGGGGGTGAAAATGCGCACCGAAGCGACTTTACCATCAAATCTTCCAATAAACAGCTCAATTTTCTTTACCATATCTATCTGTCCATGAAGAAGGACGGAAAGTCGCGGGCTGCCGTAGTGCTGCCAGATAATGTGCTTTTTCAGGATGGTGACGGACAGAAAATCAGGGCCGACCTCATGGAAAAATGTAATCTGCACACCATTTTGCGACTGCCCACGGGTATTTTTTATGCGCAGGGCGTAAAGACCAATGTCTTATTTTTTAATCGCGGGACCAACGATAAAAATAATACCAAGTCCGTCTGGATCTACGATATGCGGACGAATATGCCCAATTTCGGCAAGCGCACGCCTTTTACCGAGGCCTATTTTAAGGATTTTGAATTGGCCTATGCTGCGGCCGATCGTGCTGCGGTGCAGGATGAACGCTGGAATTGTTTCAGCCGCGAACAGATAAAAGCCAAAAATGACAGTTTGGATCTGGGTCTGATTGCCGATGACAGTTTGGTGAATTATGATGAATTGCCGGAACCGGTGGATATTGCAGGCGATGCCATGGAATTGCTACAGGGTGCAATGGCCGATTTGCAGGGTATTATTGACAATTTAAAAAAATAGTAAGCTCCGCAAACTATATAAGTGTAAATTGCCCTGTTCTGCCTTTTAATTATTGAAAATTTAAAAATAAAATGGAAAAAATATTGCCGGAAGGTTGGGAGTGGAGGACATTGGAAGAAGTAACAGATATTCTGGATAATTTAAGAAAGCCTGTTAGCTCAGATGAACGTGCTAAAAGGATTGGAAATGTCCCCTATTATGGCGCTACTGGACAAGCTGGCTGGATAGATGATTATTTATTTGATGAAGAATTAATTCTACTTGGTGAAGATGGAGCTCCTTTTTTTGATAAAACTAAAAATGTTGCTTATCTTATTAAGGATAAAACTTGGGTAAATAATCATGCCCATGTTCTTCGTGGCAAAGCTAATATTCTTGAAAATATAATTCTGTTGCATTATTTAAATCAATTTAATTATACAGATTTTGTTGGCGGTACAACAAGGTTGAAATTGACTCAAGGAGACCTTAAAAGAATACCCATTCCCATCCCCCCCCTCGCCGAGCAGCAGCGCATAGCGGCCCGCTTGGATGAGATGATGGAGGCTGTGGAAAATGCCAAAAAACGCATTGGGCAAATTCCGGAAAAGATGAAACAGTTTCGGCAGGCGGTCTTGGCTCAGGCTGTGAGTGGGAGGCTGACGGAGGATTGGCGGGAGGAAAATCCTGATGTGGAAAGTGCTGAGGAATTGTTGGAGAGGATCGCATTGGAAAGAAAATACACATACTCTATTGAATTACAAAGTGCAAAACAAAA
>CAINVS010000189.1 GCA_903854205.1 uncultured Bacteroidota bacterium
AGTCGCATGTTTTTTATTTTGTGTTAATCCGTATTTTTCTGTGATCGACCTGAAGATCAGTATTGCAGCCTACCTTTAGTTTGACTCACCCGCAGGGAGGGGTGAATTATCTATTTTTTTGCTTTTGCTTTTGTTTTTGCTTTTTCTTTTTACGTACTTGTTTTTTCATTTGGCTTTTACCTATTGCTAAAAGAGTTCTTTTAAATAACGGGCCCTTTCTGCCGTATTTGCTGCCTTTCAAAAAGCTGTCAAAATACATTTTGGCATATAGTGTAGTGTACAGTGCACAGGTGCCGTGACTCATATTTTTATCGATTCTGTTTAATCTCAAATGCTTAGCGCCCAATTTTTTCATAGACTTATAAGCCACTACAGAATTCTTATAATTTACCTGCTCGTCACCCTCACAATAGCAAAGCATCATAGGAGATTTTGGAACCCAGGCATGTGTACTGTTTTCTTTCAGTGCTACCTTAAATGGATAGTCTTCGTTTTTAAGATAAGCCTCAATAATTTCAGTCTTAATAGCATCTTTCGGGATTTTTGGCATCGCTCTGTTTACTTCGCCCATTGAATGCTCTCCATTAAAGAGGGAAAGCACTGTTGAGTCGTAGGGAGCAATAAATGTTGTTTTGAGATTATCATAGAGTTTATAAACTTCCTGATAACTAACCATCAGATAGGGCAGATATCCCGGATGAGAATAAGTGGTAAACATATTACTTTCCTGCACACCGGTCAGATCATAAGCTCCCGACATCGGCACTGAAGCTGTAATCGGAAATTCCTTGTGAAGCTCAGGATCTGCTTCTACCACTTTCTGAAAAGCCATAGTAGCATGTCCGCCCTGAGAATATCCGGAAGCAAAAAGCTGTTTCCCCAAAACAATGTTTTTTTCCTTGTTGATAATACGTGCTGCACGCACCATATCCATTGAGGCATAAGCTTCAGTGTTGACATGATGGTATAGATGAAATTTATCACCTTTTCCCAATCCTACATAATCAGTATAGGCAACAGCGTAGCCATCTGTTGCAAAACCCATACAAATAGCCTGTTCTCCGCCTAATTCAATTCTCCGTAATTTTTCAATCTGAGTACCATGATGATACACAAGCAGAGGAGCTTCTTTCGCATTTCTTGGTACGAAATAGAGACCCGATGCTTTGATACAACTGCTGTCATGCCAGCAGGTATTATAAATAACCTCATAAACATCAACTTCATATCTTATTGGTGCAATACTTTGAGGAATACCGGCTTCCTTCCATTTTTTGATTAAATCTGCTTTGCTGTAAGATTTTACCAATTCGTAACTGATCAATCGAGGAATTTCAGTTTGTGCTATGACAAACGACTGCAGAATTGAAAAGGCTGCAATTGTAAAAAGTATGGATTTCATATTTCTTGAAGTTATTTTTTTAACAGACTTTCAATTAATACAGTTGTATTTTTTTTGTAATCATTGTAAAGCGATCCGGTGCCGGGGCCATTAAAACCGGTTTGTATTTTTTTGATTTTTCCTTTTTTGTCTATAAAAATTGTTGTTGGGTAAGAAAGTATATGGTTGAGCATAGGCAGTGTTTTTGCCGATTCCGATTTTTTGGAAGGACCCCCAAAAACAATGGGATAAGTAATACCCAGGTCTTTTTTCATTCGGGCAACATTGCGTTTGAAAACTTCAAAATCATTTCTGATTTCATAATCTACAGCAATAATTTCAAGACCTTTTGAATGGTATTTTTTATGTAAATCCACTAAAAAAGCAGATTCATCCATGCAATTTGGGCACCAACTGCCCATAATCTGTACAATAACAACTTTGTTTTTGAATTGAGGATCAGAAAGAGAGATACTGTCTCCATTTTCATCTGAAAAACTGAAATCTAAACGCTCGTAACCTTCTTTCAAATAGGTGAGAGTGTCAGGGTCAGCCAAAGTAAAACTGTCATTTCTTATTGCAACCCAAGGTTCTTTCCAATGATTTCCGGAATAAAATAGACCATTCTCTATTCTCGATCCTTTGCCATATCCTGTAAACAAAAATGCATGAGCCCCGTCAAAGCAGGAAAGTTTAAGATTACCTTCTTCCACCTGTCCTTCCAAATAACGATAGTCTCCGGTTTCTGTCAGAAATGTGCCTGTGATTTTATGTCCAATTTGTTTAAAAATACCGATTGCCTTGTATTCACCATCTGTTCCCTGACTGAAAGTCACTTCCCATCTACCCTCGGCATTAAAAATAGCTGCTGATTCGGCGACAGCAAAACGCTCGTTTCGTCCAAATTGTGCTGTGAACGGAATTTTATAATCCTTTTTTTCGGGATTTATCCAAAAACCGCTAAGCATATTATCTTTCAAAGTTGCTTTGACATAGGTTGAAAATACCGGAAAATTGATAATTACTTCTCCTGAATCGCCATAGACAATATCTTTTACCCTAATTCGTTCATCCGCATTAACAATAAGGATTTCTCCACTATCGTTTACCTCAAAAGTAAAGGGAAGTACATTCTTTTCGTCTAGTTGCAGCATTGCCCTCCAAGTACCCGATTTCAGTTGGCCATTTATCATTTTATGCTGATTTGTCTGACAGGAAAATAGGAATAGGGTGAATGACAGAAATCCTAATAGTAAGCGCAAGGAATATTGATTTTAATTATTTAATGACAATATTTAACTGATTCCGAAAATTATCCTTTTATGATTTCAGAATAATGACACTGATCGCCAACTTCAATTTTAATATAATAGACATCAGGTGCCAAATCTTTCAATATTGGGAGTTCCAATAAGCGTACTTCGTAAGGACCGGAACTGACTGTATTTTGATAAAGTTCAACTTCTAATTTGTCGTAAAGCGTGTATCTAATTGAACATACTTTATCTGTTTCTACCATCAATTTCAATTCATCCAAAATTAAGGTACGGGTTGAATACATCTGACCTTTAGATGTAATAGCAATTCCTGCATCCATCAGGGAGAGATAAGCCCTAAAAAAGTCGGGAATGCCATAACCCAATGAGCTATCCGGCTGCATCGTTTGGTTTCCGGCGGCTTCAATTGCGTCTTTAATATCCCAATTACTGCGTTCCGGAAATGCAGACCAGAGGGTAGTAACCATACCTGCCATAATAGGAGAGGAGAAGGAAGTGCCGTCAGTCTGAGTTACTGAATATCCTTTCATACCTGCCACTGAAGCTCTGTTTCCCTGTGCAGAAACATTTGGTTTGATACGTCCGTCAGGAGTAGGTCCAAAGGAACTGAAACTTGCACGGGAACCATTGGCACGTACGGCTCCGACAGAGATTACATTAACCCCGTCAGCAGGAGTTCCGATATATTTCCAGGAGCCATCGCCTTCATTTCCGGCGCTATTCACAACAAGCATTCCTTTTTCTACGGCTATATCAGCACCTCGGGTACAAATTCCTGTTCGTCCGTTTAGATCTTCATATTTGTAGTTCATATCGGCATCATTGAAAGTTGTATAACCCAATGAAGAGTTTATGACGTCAACCCCAAGGCTGTCGGCATGTTCTGCAGCTACCAGCCAGTTAAATTCTTCAATTCTGAATTCGGAACCTACATCTTCTGTTTTGAAAAGGTAGTAGGAAGCTGAGGGTGCTGTTCCCATAACCAAATAAGGCAGGTTGGCAGCCATACAGGAAAGAACATTAGTGCCATGACTGCTGGCTTCATAAACAAATTCATCACCTTCAACAAAATCTCTGGTGCCTAAAATACGGTTATTGGCATAAAGTGAATCGAAAGCCGGCATACGGTAAACACTGGTAAATCCGCCATCGAAAATAGCAACCCTTTTGCCTTCTCCGGCGAAGCCCATGCCATGTAGCACATGTCCGCTCAGCATGGCAACCTGATTCAATGTCAGTCCGTAATAGTTGTCCTGTTCATTGTATTTTTCGTAAGGAAAATGCGCTAAGATTTTATATTCTTTAGGTTCTTTTCTAAAACCGAGCGGCATTACATCCATAACGAACGGAAGATTATCAATTTTTGTCTTCTTGATACTGTCCGGAATATAAACAGAAACGGCATTTAACCATTTTGATTTTAATACGATGACACCTCCGAGCGCTTCAATTTTAGCAATATAATCAGGATTAACAGGAAGGTCTCTTTCATCGATGGAAATCTGTTGCATTTCTCTTCTCTCCAAAGCCCTCATTGACAGATAGTCCTGAGGATGAAAGACGCTGAAGGGATTATTGTTTTTGTCAGTCAGACTGACCATAAAAATGTCATGTTTAACATTCTGAGCAACAATAGAAAAAGATATTAAAATAAAAGATATAGAAAAGATATATTTCATTTTTTAATTATTTAAGATAGAAAAAATCAGTTGAAAAAATAACAAATAATAGTCTAACGATTAGTTTCTATCAATTTCATGTTTAAAATGAAGCCTTTTTCGGCTTTTTGTCCCCAAGGCGTATTGATACAGCTGGCAATATTTCCGCCGCATTGTGTATCGAGTATGGAATCCTGCTTAAAGACAAGGCCAATATTTTTTGCATATTTTTCCAAAGAGTATCTTCTTTCAATGTTATTGATTTTATCAACTCTTTTTATAGTCAGCACTGAATCATAATCGATGCCGTCAATTGTTTCCGGCTGATCAAAAGTCTGAATTTTGAAATTGCCCCAATCTTTATAAATGTCGATAGTGCCACCGGGAATGGAAATAGTTGTATCTTTTCTAATATAAACCAACCCATCCCAATCCTTATTCGGACTGAGGGGAAATGCAATAGCAATAAATCTTTGATTGTTTTCAATTCTGAAAGCCTTGTTATCATGTACCTGTGCAGCCCAAACTTGTTGGAACTGCCATTCGGCACCTAAAGAATCAGCTTTCACATATCTTTCAATACGGTAATATACATTCCCTAGATTATCTGTCTCCGTTTTTCCTACCTGTTCCTTCAGGAAATAATGAAAAGTGTCAACCCTGCTTTCAAAATCATTATAAAGTACGTAATCTACTTCATAAATAATATATTTTCCACTGTCTAAAGGATAATAAGCAGTTTCAATATCAGGAAAATCATAGACCTCCCTTTTGCAGGCGCAGAGCGCCAAAACTAGAAAAATGAACGATATATAGTTGACTACTATGCTTTTTTTCATCACTGCTGAAGTCGGTTGTGTAAAAAAGAATGCACTTTGCTGTTTCGAGGAATTAAAAATATGTAAATTTGTCTAAAATATCATGAATTACACTGTAAATATCTTTCAAGTGTAACAAAAATAAACTAATTTTGGCAAAATTTAACCATACAATTTAAGCACATAAACATTGGCATTACTTAAATCAATATCCGGAACCAGAGGTACCATCGGAGGCAAAGTAGGGGATAACCTTACTGCTCAAGATATAGTAGAAAGCACAGCAGCTTATGCATACTGGGTAAAAAAACAAAAAGACAATCCATTGGTTGTTGTAGGGCGTGATGCAAGAATTTCAGGTGAGCTTGTCAGTCAGATTGTAATCAGTACACTCAGAATGATGGGTGTAAATGTTTGCGATCTTGGATTGTCGACGACTCCTACCGTTGAAATAGCTGTAATGCAGGAAGGTGCTGCCGGTGGGATCATCATCACAGCAAGTCACAATCCAAAGCAATGGAATGCGCTGAAATTTGTCAACCATCGCGGCGAATTTATTTCCGCAGCTGATGGCAAAGAGATTTTAAGACTCATCGATGCTAAGGAAGTTGAATATGCTTCTATAGAAGAATTGGGCATCCATAGTAAAAAGGTAGGCTATATCCAAAAGCATATCGATATGATTCTTCAGTTGGATCTCGTTCAGTATAAGCTCATAAAAGAAAAACAATTCAGGATAGTAGTTGATTGTATTAATTCAACAGGTGCAATTTCCATAATTCCGCTTTTGGAGCAGATGGGCTGTGATGTCATTCCTATAAATGATGAAGTAAGCGGTAAATTTGCCCATAATCCTGAGCCTTTGCCTGAGAATCTTACAGAATTGGCGGCGGCTGTTATTAAAAACAAAGCTCATTTAGGTGTTGCTGTAGATCCGGATGTTGACAGATTGGCCTTTGTTTGTGAAGACGGTGAAATGTTTGGTGAAGAATATACACTTGTTGCAGTAGCTGATTATATTTTGAAAAATGAAAAAGGAGCAAATTCTGTATCCAACCTCTCCTCAACTCAGGCACTAAAAATTATTACAGCACAGCATGGAGGAGAATACTATGCTTCAGCAGTTGGCGAGGTAAATGTAGTGCAGCTCATGAAGGAAACAAGTGCAATTATCGGGGGTGAAGGAAACGGTGGTATTATTTATCCTGCACTGCACTATGGCCGCGATGCAATGGTAGGGGTTGCGCTTTTTCTCTCTCATCTGGCTGAATTTGGAAAATCGGCATCATCACTTAGAGCCCTCTATCCAAATTTTATCATTATTAAAGATAAAATACAGCTTACGCCGGATATCGATATTGAACTTCTATTGAATTGTCTGAAAGAAAAATACCATAGATACCCTCAAAATACAGTCGACGGTCTTAAAATATTTGTAGATGACAACTGGGTACATCTTCGCAATTCAAACACAGAACCTATTATCCGTATTTATACTGAAAGTTCAAGTCAAGTTACGGCTGAAAATCTGGCTAAGAAAATAAAGAATGATATAGTAGAAATACTAAAAGAAGAGATGTAGGGCAAGAATAAGTTCATTCCTAAGCAAAACACTATGAAGCGCATTTATTTTGATAACGCTGCGACAACTCCGGTATCTTCTGAAGTATTGGAAGCTATGATTCCTTTTTTTATGGAAAATTACGGCAATCCGTCTTCAACTCATGCTGAAGGCAGAACCGCGAGGGCTGCCGTTGAAAAAAGCAGGCGCAATGTTGCTAAAGCTGTTTTTGCTTCTCCTGCCGAGATATTTTTTACATCTGGAGGAACTGAAGCGAATAACACAGCTATTAAATGTGCAGTCAGAGATTTGGGTGTTACAAGAATTATAAGCAGTCCTATAGAACATGCTTGTGTGCGAAATTCTGTCTTGTCCTTAAACAGATATGAAAATGTAGCAATGGATTATGTCCGTCTTGATTCATTTGGAAGAGCTGATCTTATACATTTGGAAGAATTGTTGGCAGTATCCGATAAAAAAACCTTGGTTACTTTAATGCATTCCAACAATGAAATCGGAACGCTCAATGATATTTATGCAATTGCCGAACTCTGTCATAAGCACAACGCTTATTTTCATACCGATACAGTTCAGACAATAGGTTATTTTGATATAGATGTGAGTAAACATTCAATTCATTTTCTTTCCGGATCGGCACATAAATTACATGGACCAAAAGGAATTGGATTTCTTTATGTAAATAAAAACATTCATATAGCGCCGTTTATTGACGGTGGAGGACAGGAGCGGGGACTTCGATCGGGTACAGAAAATGTCCCCGGGATTATTGGACTTGGCGCTGCAGTGGCAATGGCGATGAAGGACATGTCTATATGGAAAGAGAAAATAAACAGTTTGCGCATACAGTTCAAAAAATTATTGGAAGAGGCTTTTGGAGATCAAGTCAGTTTCAACGGTGATGTTGACGGAGAAGTACATTATAAAGTATTGAGTGTTAATTTTGATACACCTATTGCCTCAGATATGCTTATGTTCAAACTCGATTTGGCCGGAGTCAGTGTTTCGGGAGGTTCAGCCTGCAGCTCAGGAGCGTTAAAAGCTTCTCCTGTGCTTTCTGCATTAAATGTTCCTACACATCTTCGAACAGTTCGATTCTCCTTTTCACATTTTAATGAAATTTACGAACTGGTTTATACAATCAATAAACTCAAAGAAATTTTATAATTAGAGATTTAACTCATGAAAATAGTTAATGTAAAGGAATCTGTGCTGAGTTCCGATCAGTTGAAAATAGCAGCATCTCTACTAAAAGCTGTTGCTCATCCTATGCGATTGTCTATCCTTCAACTTTTGGAAAGAGATGGAAAAATGTCTGTAACAGAAATTTGCGAAAACTTATCATCGGAACAATCATTAACATCACATCATCTTTCCAATATGAAGCAGAAAGGTATTTTGGGCTGTGAACGTGATGGTCAGCGTATTATATATTATCTTAAAATCACAGAACTCTCAAATCTTCTGCGTTGTATGGAAAGTTGTTCCTGTCATTTTGATAAATAAGAAACTGCATTTTATATTTATATAAAGTAAACGCGGTTGTATTCTTCTGGAATACAACCGCGTTTTGTTTTATTGCAAAAACAATTTTAGCCAACAATGCCAAAAAATCTGAACACATCGTCTCTAATGAAAAAGATAGCAATAGAAAGTACTACTACAGGTACCAAAAGTCCAATTAGTGATCCGATAATATAATCTCTTGGTTTCATATTTGTTAAGGCCAAGGCAAATCCTACTAATGGTGACAAAAGCAAAACCGACCTCATAATAATAATTGTTCTGATTGGATTTTTTTCTGCAGAAGAGATTAATCTTCTGACCCTGGTATTTTTTATTCCCGAAAGCGCACCTCCCCCCATAAGTCTGCCCATATAAAAAGTAGCAATAGCAGCAAGAACGGCAGCTACATAGGTCAATACCCCCCCAATCCAGACTTCACTGTAAACAATACAGGCCAAAAACAGCCAACCGGTACCAGGAATGCTGAGTAAAGAGGTCACTACAAAAATTACAATAAAAATAAGGAAACTCCAAATCCCTGCTTTTTCTATATCAATTCGAACCTGATTTATGTTTTTAAGGTAAGCGCCCAAAGGAGTGAGGTAAACTATAAGAATTCCGCCTACAATGAACAGCAGCAGCATTCCAATTTTTTTCCATGGGTTTGGTTTATTATCTAAATTTTTCTCAGTCATATATTTTTGTAATGTTATTTATCTTCAGAACCGTAAATATACTAAACAGTATTCATTTAATAAGGTTGTAATTGTTTTATTAAAACAGTTTTGACAAAAATCATTAGCTTTGCGTCAGTAATATTTAGTTTAAAAAATATTATGCCTGATAATGACCAAATCATAGTTTTTAGATGCTGACAATTCTCGACAAATATATTTTAAAAAAATTCCTAAGTACTTTTTTCTTCATTGTCATTCTCATGGCAATGCTGGCCGTTGTGATTGATTTTGCTGAAAAAATTGAGGACTTTGCAAAACCTGACGGTCCCGGAACCAGAGCGATTGTGGTTGAATACTATTTGAATTTCATGCCCTATATTACCAGTCTGCTCTTTCCATTGTATGCACTCATCTCGGTGATTTATTTTACTTCCAGGATGGCAGCAAATTCTGAGATTATAGCCATTATTGGTAATGGCATTAATTTTTACAGACTTTTATACCCTTATCTTTTAGGGGCCTTTTTTATAGCAGGGATACATTTTTACGCCAATCACTATGTGTTTCCATTGTCCAATAAAACAAGGACAAGGTTTGAAAATACATTTATATGGAAACATAACTTTCAGGGATCTACCGATAATATACATATCTTTTCAGGTAAAAACGAGGAAATCTATATTCAGCATTATAGCAGAACAGATAGCAGTGGAACCAATTTTTCACTCATGCGCTATGACAGTAATGGATTGGAAAGGCGTTTTGTGTTGAATGCACAAAGGATTAAATTAGTAAAATATCCTAATACCTGGAGAATATTCAACTATAATACCCGATATGTAAATGGCATGAAGGAGCGCATGGTAAAGGGAGGTCAGTTGGATACATTACTTAATCTGAAAAGTGCGGATCTTGCAAAAAGAGACAATCTGAAGGATGCGATGTCAAGTAAAGAATTGGTGAAATATATATCGGATGAAAAAGCTAAAGGATCGGGGATGATTGTACCTTTTCAGGTAGAATATCATCGAAGGACTGCCGATCCATTCAGTATCATAGTTCTGACAATCATTGGACTAGCCATTTCCTCCAGAAAAATGAGAGGAGGGATGGGATGGCATCTTGTATTGGGAATGATCATCAGCGCGCTTTATATATTTATGGGAAAATTTTCCATGACCTTTTCTACGCATGCCGGCTTGCCCCCAATAATTGGTGCTTGGGTGCCCAATATTATCTTTAGTTTTGTGGCAGTTTATTTGCTGTTAAAAGCTCAGAAATAGTTTTCTTAGAGATGGATAATTTTAAACAATAACTTAGTTAAAAATGCGCAATTTTCTCAGAATTTTGCGCATTTTTTTGTCAAAGCATAAGCATATTTAAGTTTTATTGACAGATTTACAATAGTTTAGCTTATAATATTTCAATTTCAAATACTAAGTATTCCTATAAAATTCTATTTTTATTAATTGCAAATTGCAGATTTTGTTTTATCTTGATACTAATCAACTTTAATTCATCATGTTTTAATAAAAAACTCAGTCACATTGTTATGATTAACAAATTATTGTACACAACAGCACTCTTATTCAGCTTTGGCCTTGCTAATGCACAATCTACTTTATTCACTGAAACTTTTGACGGTGCTTCACCTGCATTTACATTAAATACTTCCGATCAGAGTTCCTCGGCCGGAACCGGAGGTTCAAATTTTTGGGTTGTCAATAACAACTATGCCGGCGGAAATGGAACGCTCATCTGCCTTGGTTTTCCATTTAGCTTTACAATTCCCGCTACTGCTCCCCAACCTGCAGGTATAACAAACAATCCCAATAGCAAATATTTACACATTACCAGTTCAGCAGCAGCAAGCAGCAGCATTTTCAACGCCTGTTTTACAGCTTCTGACGGATTATGCAATTTCGACGAAAATAATTTTGCCAAAATGACCAATGACATCAGCACTATTGGATTCGATTCTGTTGAAATTTCATTTTACTGGCTTTGTGCCGGCGGTGCTCAAAGTTATGGTGAAGTTTATGCCAGTACTAACAGCGGCAGTACCTGGCAATTGATTTCTGCTCCTAACGCACAATATAGCGGTATCAGCAGTTGGACTCAGCAAAAAATCAGCACCGCGCTTTTTGCACAAAAAAGCAGCCTTCGTTTTGGCTTCCGATTTGTGAATGCACAAACC
>CAINVS010000190.1 GCA_903854205.1 uncultured Bacteroidota bacterium
AAACGATTAAAAAAGAGGCAAAGCCCAATACAAGAATTTCAGGAGATTTACAACCTATATTTACATTTGATTGGGAATGTATAAATGATGCTAGAGCCAAAGATGATAAAACGGGTTTTATCATGGTCAAGGGTAAAATCTATTATTCGGATTCAAGCAATGTTAAAAAGGCTAAAATTAGTTTTTCAGATTCAGAAGGAAATTATTATTTTTTCAAAACAATCAATGGTGACAATAGATATAATACTGAAATACCCTATAAAGCAGAGTTTTATAAAGTGAAAGTTACAGTATATTATGAAAATGGTGACAGTATACAAAATGAAACCGAATCCTTTTTAAGGGTTTGTGACAATGAATTGAAAAATAAAAGAATTATTCAAGATTATGTTGTCCCTAAAAAGGGGCAACAGTCCTATTTTTCTACCTGTCCTTTTTTCTTTGATACAAAAGTTTCAAACAGGACAATTACGAATGAAAAACAAGCCAGGGTGTATTACAAACAAGACGCTGAGGACTATCGTTATGTATGTATAGGCTATGCTGATATGCGAGGTGATTTTGAATATAATAAACAATTGGCACTAAAGAGAGCGAATTTTGCCCGTGAATTCCTTTTAAATCTAAGTGGAGTTGAAATTAATTCATCGGATGTTACGGTTGAGTCAAGGGGTGCTACAGAGGAGTTTAGTAAACTGGATATTAGGAACTATGGAAACATTTTGAATTTTAGTGTTGGGACTAGAGCCTATTCACAACGCGATATTGAATTGTTGTTAAACAGGAGGGTTGAAATCCGAAAAGAAAAAAAATATATCCTTGAAGAAAATTAAAAAAACATCTTATGCAAATAAAATTTGTCTTGCTGCTTTTTTCGGTATTGTTTGTATTTGGTTGTGGATCAACATCTACTGCTAAACAAACTATCAATTGTGAATGCCCTTTTACTGAGATTTATGCCTACACCAAGGGGAAAGTGAAATCTTACTCCGGAAATGCCAATATTGATGATTTTGAAAGGGATGATGTTGTGAAAATTGAAGGCAATGCTGAATTAACTATGGATGACATTTTGAAAAAAATTCCTTCCGGAAAGGCTGGTTTTAAAGTTGTTTATACAAAAAATGAAAATGAAGATAAGACACTTAAAATACTGGAAGTAGAACCTGGTACAGATGATAAGATCTCTAAATATTTTATTTTTTATTGCATAAAATATCATAATAATGTAGAAAAAGACTGTTTTGTGCCCGAAAATAAAAGAAAACAATTTGATATTGAGACAACGGAATATTTTTATAAACTAATGGGTACTTCCTCTGATGAATATACTCCAATAAAGGAACATCCTCGCGACGGCTATATTAAACGTGATCCATCAACCGAATCATCGCAAAATGAGGAAATTAATCTGAAGTCCGTTGGGACTGATTGTAATGGAAGCAATGTTCTTATCAATCGGGATTACCAAAAGATAATTAAAGCAATCCGGTTTGTGAATGCGAATGAGATGTCCTTTCAAAATGCAAAAATTAATTTACAATTAATTTGTAATGAATTAGATCATTCTGAAAAACAATCAAAAATGATAGATGCCTTGTATTATGTATATGTGTTGAGATATGGCTTGCAAAACAAAAGTGAGGGTGAAATTAGGGGTATGTTTAGGTGATAACTTGCATGTAACATATTCTAGTATTTATATCCATGCATCTAAAATCAGGAGGAACGTTCTAAGGAACCTTCCACTTGCCTAATCGGCTAGCAAAGGCAAAAGCACACCCATTCAACCCAAACCCACCCGCCAACATCTGCACCCCACATTTGTCGGCATTTTTTTATCCCTCCTCCCCATACAGAATTCTATTCGGGCGCCAAGCGTTCACTACCCATCACATCTCATCTTTCCAAAAAGCCTGGATGGCTCACAACCCATCTGATAGGAAATACAGTTGCTTGTTTCTGCAAAGATGTTAGGTGATGGGAAAAATGAATATCGAACACCGAATATCGAACACCAAACACCAAAGTGAGGCGTTCCGCCAGTCGATACCACGAAATTCCCAACGCAACGCCCCACTTCAAAATTCGGTGTTCGGTGTTCGATATTCGGTGTTCATTTTCCCGATGTTCAATTTCCCGGATATCAATCCCCCCATGCAACCCTTTTCCCCAACCCTCCGTCCCTCCCAATAACAGCAACACAAAACCAATTTCATTGTTGTTTCCAAAAAAATGAACGGGATGAAACCATATCACCTCTTACTATTTGTCGCCCTGCTGGGTTGGGGCTGCGATAAAACCAGCGAAACACCCGCTTTACCCACGATTCCGGATGCGGTGGTGCAGTCGATTGCTGGCAAATTCAACCAGCCGACCGACTTTACCATTACCAACGTGCAAACGGAGGGACTGTATGCCGCAACATTTCAGGCGCAAAACGACCATTATCAGGCGATAATATCCGAAGATGGCACCCTGCTTTCCCTGGAAAAAGAACTGCCCCTGGCGGCATTGCCCCTCAATGGCGTGCATTTTATTACCCATCAGTTTCCCAATTCCACCAAGGTTTTTTTGTTTGCTGAATTGGATCCAGTTAGCAATGCAAACATCGGATACTTTACAAAAATAACACAGGCAGGCAAAGGATACCTGCTTTCGTTTGATACATTAGGGGCCCGTATTGGGGTAGAGGAAGAACCAGATACGGTTTGGTGGCGTTATCCGGTGCGTAATGTGGATTATCTTCAGCAAAACATTCGTACTGAGATCAACGCTGCCCAGCCCCTTGGGCAATTTCATGCTGCTTCCAAAACCATAGGCGCCAATGGGCAAACGCGCTGGAACGTAAGTGTACTGAAGGATGAAAATTTGTACTCTTTTCTGTTCGATGGTTCGGCCAATCGGATTAATCCCGACAAAAAGGAGAATTTGTTAGGGCTGGACGTGCCTGGAATAGCTATTGTTTTAGAGAAACCTTTAAGTGAACTGCCTACGGTTTGTACGGATTATCTCAATAGCAACTTCAACGGGTGGCAATTTCAACGGGCAATATTTGTTGTGAATACTCTTACGATGGAATCAAAGTATTCAATGATTATTACTGTAAATCAAACCGTATATTATATCCGGTTTGGTCAGCCAGGTAACTTCACAGGGGCAACGCGCGGATAAATGATTGCAAAGGACACCCTGATTCAATTGGTAAAGGCTTGCCAAAAAGGAGACGAAAAGGCCCAGGCCGCTTTTTATGAA
>CAINVS010000191.1 GCA_903854205.1 uncultured Bacteroidota bacterium
CGATTTCCCATCCCCGTCGAGATCGCCAATGGCGACAACAAGTGGGTTTACCCCTAACGACGAATCCACTTTTGGGGAAAAAGTTGTTGTTGAAATGCCTGCTTTTGCGGGGCTATATATTGGCACGAAATTATTTAAGCTGGCACAGGCCAATACTACATCGGCATTTAGCAAAGTAATGGGTCCGTAAGTAGCGCCGATGGGCACCGTTACGATTACACTAGTCGCTGTGGCAGCTGTTACTATGGCTTTGGTAGCACCGAAAAATACGATATTATTGGCCGCAGTGGCATTAAAGCCGGTGCCGGTTAGTGTTACCGCATCTCCGGGTTTGGCAGATATTGGGGTAAATGAACTGATGACCGGGGCCTGCGAAAAGCCCACTATGGAGCAGAAAAGAAAAGAAACTAATACACAGATTTTGAAAGGGAATAGATTTCTTGACATAATACTGGGTTATCTTTTTTTAAATGTTTGTTTTACCACGAATGCAAAAATGCGTTCATGGTTTTGTTAGTTGTATTGAATATACGATTCCTAAAGTCGGGTTGTGTAATTGTGATTAAGGAACTAAATAGTGCCTTTTTTATTATACTAAAGGAGGCAGATAAAAAATCCCATCGCAATATAAAGCAAAGTGTAAAAGGGAACTAAAATCAATAGAAAAAATATTTTCTATTTTGCAAAATGGAACATATTTGTATGGGTTTATAGCTAAATAATAGACTTAATGCTTTTATAAAGGCCTTTTTTATTTTTTTTTAAATACATATTTTCTATGTGGAAGATTAAATCAGAGAAATATATGAACATATACTCACTAAAATAACAAGGTAGAACATCTTACGAAAAAACATCCAAAAATCTAGAATGTTATAAAATCGTCAATACTGAATCCAATTCCCAAAAACTTTTCGGCAAACTGATAAACGAAACCGACAATGATTTCCTATAAATCGACCAAAAAATACAACGATTTATGAATTCGTATAAACTGAATCTGTTTGCATACTTGTTTTCGGTAATCTAATGTCGAAAAGCGAAATGGCTCCCGATAAATTTTCCCAAAATTCAAGGCTTTCAGTAATCGTCTGAAGTGATTGATAAACTGATGAACGAAACCGATAAATATTACCGAAACTGATGAACGAAACCGACAATGATTTCCTATAAATCGACCAAAAAATACAGCGATTTATGAATTCGTATAAACAGAATCTGTTTGCATAATCGTTTTCGGTAATCTAATTTCGAAAAGCGGAATGGCTCCCGATAAATTTTCCCAAAATTCAAGGCTTTCAGTAATCGTCTGAAGTGATTGATAAACTGATGAACGAAACCGATAAACACTTCCGATATTTCGACCAAAAAATACAACGATTTATGAATTCGTATAAACAGAATCTGTTTGCATACTCGTTTTCGGCAATCTAGTGTCGAAAAGTGAAATGGCTCCCGATAAATTTTTCCAAAATTTAAAGTTTTTAAGGAATTGTGCAAAAAGTTCTTTTGCTCTTTAAACTGATCAACAAAAACGATAATGCATCAAGCTAAAACTCCCAAAATGCCTGCGTACTCATTTATCGATTTTTTTAAATTTATTTTTTTTGATGTTTGATGTTATTATTACTTATATTTGTCTATATGAATAGACGTAAAATACTAACAAAGGAAATAACTGCTTTTAACCTTTCGGAAGTAGAGCAACAACTTTCCGAAAACAGCCATTTGATTCCAGAAATAATGGAAAAATTCTTTACCAGGGATTTGTCTATTACAGATGCCGATATTGGTGTAGACCGAAAATTGCTTTATTCATGGAAAAAACATGAATTGCTCCCATTCGCACAAAAAGAAAAAACATGGGGAAGATTTAGTTTCGTCGAAGTTTGCTGGTTGAAGTTATTACTGGAGCTTCGGTCTGTTGGTGTTGGTTTAAACAAACTTCGTGAGGTTAAAGATTTCTTCTTTCCTGAAAATTTCGCAAACCAATTCTTTACTAAATCCGAAACCGAATTTCCAAACAAGGAATTGGAAAAAAACATAAAAGAGAAGATCGAATTTAAAGATGGGAAACCAGTTTTTGAAAATGAACATCTGGATATTTTAAAAGAAGCAAGCTTTTCTCTTTTTACAAGCTTTTTATTGGCAACAATTTTAACCCGCAGTAATTATTGTATTTGCATTGATTCAAATGGTAAAATTGATGCAGTTGATCTCAATGCTTTATTGAACGATCCGATTGGGAATCTACAGCCATTGTTTGAGCATTTGTCCAATAATACTGTTGTTTTCGTCAATCTGAAAAAAATAATTGCCGATTTATCGGGAACACATGAACACTTTTCTCAAAATCTTGGTTTTGGAGCTTTGATGTCCGAAAATTCAATTTCAACACTTAAACAGTTATTCTTAAACAATAAAATTGACGAAATCACCATCAGAGTAAATCAAAGCGGCAGACCTATAGTTAGGGTAAAGAAATATCAAAGTTTTGACCAGCTTAAAAAAGAAGTTGAAGGACTAAAAAAGAAAGGAACATTCAAAGACATGCTGATTAAAACTAGAGATGGCGGTATACAGCATTTTGAAACTACTGATTTAATACAGCTATAAAATTAGTACTGAAAACCTCAGTCGTATTGATAAAATGAGCGTAATGTGAAATGCCCTCACTTACAATCCCAATCATTGAAAAACAATGAGGGATTCAATAACAAAACATCGGATAAAAAACGAAAACACCGATGCAAATAAACAGAAATTTGAATTAGATAATAACAAAAAAATCGCAACAATTGATGAGCAACTTGATACGTTTGCCGATATCATTGTTGCATTATTATTAAAAGAAAATTACGATAATGAGAACGAATAACAAATCTGCGCTGGAAGAGTTAATAAGTAAAAAACTCAATCCGGTTTCGAAAGTAGTGGCTCCAAGAACCGGAAATATTTGCTATACATACGACAGGGTTTCGTCTAGAGATCAAATGATAAACGGAAACAGTTTAGCATGGCAATTCGAAAGATTATACGAATACGCAGCAAAGAATAACTTGGTCATAAAAAGCAAATTTGGTGGTACTTACGAATCTGCGAAAACGGATGAACGAAAACAATTTAAATTGATGTTGGCGGAAATCTCGAAAGACAAAACGGTTTCGTCGATTTTGGTGTATAGTTACGACAGATTTTCGCGTTCTGGTGCAAATGGAATTTTCCTTTTGGAAAACTTGCGTAAACTAGGGGTTAAGATTATCGCAGTCACACAGGAAGTAGATTCATTTACACCCACCGGAAATTTTCAGGAGAATTTGTATATGCTATTGAGCAAGCTCGACAATGATATGCGTCGGGATAAAAGCATTTCGGGAACAAAGTCGATGATTAAAAAAGGATATTGGCCATATTCCACAACACGAGGATATATAAATACCGTAAAGTAGCATATCTACATTATCAATGATGAGGGTAAATTAATTCGCAAAGCATTTGAATGGAAAGCATCAGGAAAATTCAGCAATCAGGAAATAATCGACAAATTAGCGTTGAAAGGAATGACAGTCACACTTCGTTACATTGCTTGGATTTTTGCGAATCCTTTTTATTGCGGTTATGTGTATAGTTCATTATTACCCGGCGAATTAATTCCCGGAAAGCATCCAGCATTAATCAATGATGATACTTTTTTAAAAGCTAATAACATCAGCAAACAAAATGCAATCAGCGGTGTACCCAAAAATTTAAAAGTAGATGAATTACCATTGAAAGTTTTTGTGAGGGATATGTTTAGTAATAGTCCTTTTACAGGCTATCAAAATAAAAAGAAAAAACTGTTTTATTACAAGACAAGAGATGCAGGATCCAGAATCAATATATCAGCCAAAAAGTTGAATAGCCATTTCGAAAAACTACTTCAATCTTTTGAGTATGATAATTCAAGTAGGGAAAAATTAAAGACAATATTGAATCAAAAATTGTCAAAGCATTTTGATGATAACAAAGTTGATGAGGTGGTAAATAAAAAACGAGTTACGGAATTACAAAACAACATTGATAAAATGGAGGAGCGTTTTGTTTTGAATGAAATCACGAAAGAGCAGTACGATAAATTTTCATCAAAATACAGAGATGAGCTGAATCAATTGAAGAAAGAAACCAAGACATATGCCGAGATGAGTTCGAACCTTGAAAAAGCAGTTGAAAAGGGTTTAAATATCGCTGAAAACATAAGCGAGTTGTGGATTTTATCAGATTACTACGAGAAGCAACAATTACAATATTTGGTGTTTCCGGAAGGAATGTTGTATGATAAGAAAAATGACACAGTTCGAACCCATAGAATCAATACTTTGTTCCGTGAAATCGCAATACAGTCAAGGGTTTTAGCTGAAACAAAAAATGACAATCCGTTTTTGGATTGTCATTTTGGAAGTAATGTCGGGACGACTGGATTCGAACCAGCGACCACACGCCCCCCAGACGTGTGCGCTACCGGGCTGCGCTACGTCCCGTTTTAAGGGACTGCAAATGTAATGGCTAATCATTAAATTTACAAAATCAATTGA
>CAINVS010000192.1 GCA_903854205.1 uncultured Bacteroidota bacterium
TAGATATTTCAACATATCCTTCAGGTCAATATTTGCTTAGAGCCTATATTGGCAACAAATTCATAACAAAGATATTTGAAGTCAGATAATTATTAAAACCGGCAATTTTATGGGGCTTATTGCTATTGAGGGCATGGAATTTTACGCTTACCATGGTTACTATCCAGAAGAACAGCTTATCGGGACAGGATATCTTGTGGATGTGTACGTAACAGTCGATACTGTTGCAGTTGTAAAATCTGATGAACTTTCGGACACTGTGAATTATGAAACTATTTACAGAATTTCAAAAATGGAAATGTCTAAAAATTCAAAGCTGATAGAAACTGTAGCTCAAAGAATTATAGATAGGATAAAGTCTATTTTTGATAACATTGAAAGTCTGACAGTACGGATTTCAAAATTGAATCCACCGCTTGGCAGTTCTGTTCAAAGGACTTTTATTGAGCTGTCTGAAAATTATCTGAGTAAATGCGGCAAATGCCAAAAACCAATTTTGGTACAGCAACAGGGCGACTGTTGGAATAAATACGGAAAAATATATCCTGAAACTCAGGCAACGCTAAGCAGGAACTACGGAAAAAACCTATGTAAAAATTGCATTGAACCTTATTTATTAAAAACTGAAGAACCTGAATAAAAAAGGTAGGTAATCCTGATGATTGCCTACCTTTTTTGATCTGTTATTTTGCCAATACCAATTGTACAGTTGTTATTCCATTGCCCAATATTCGAAGCACATACTGCCCATCAGCCAATTGTGCAGGCAATTCAAAGGGTTGCGCCTCACCTATTGTTAGCATCAGATTTGGCTGTATTAATATCAATTTTCCACCAAGACCATATAGCTGCAATGTCACTTTTCCCTCTGCCTCTTCTTCCAGTGCCTGAATTGAAATCATCCCTTTGGTAGGGTTTGGATAAACTTTATACAAATCTTTCTTAGATTCATTGATTTCAGGAAGTTTTTCATCTTTTACTTTCACTATTTCATTATCTGATCTTTTAATGACAATATTGAAAGCATTAAAATGATTTGTCCAGTTTTCGCGTTTATGTCCCTCAATCAGGTGAACTTTTTTAACCGATTTTGGTAAAGCCGCAAAATGTACTTCACAGGTAGATTCCTGTTTGCTATTTTCTTCATAATTAAAAAAATGCACATCATTTTTCATGATATCAGCATACAATACTTTATTGAGACGGACATTTCGCACTTCGAGCAATGGAAATTCATCTTTTGTTTTCACATCGCGCAAAAACCAGGGTTTATAACCATTTTTATGAAAATACACGATACTCAGCAGATCGGGAGTTGAAAAGCGAAAATGAACTACAGTTCTTGTGTCAAAATATTCGATCTTATCAACTATATAACCTTTGTTCCATTCCTGATAAAGGGGTTTTTCATCCGTGTAAAGTAATTTTCCAAAGGCAGGCAATTTATCCATTGCTTCGTCGGGCAATGGACTTAGCGGCTGATATATTTTTTTGTACTGAACAGGTGAAGGTTTATAAACAAACATATCCTCCAGGTCAACAGCATCCAGTACAGGTTCAATCTGTGCCTTTAAAGGCAACAAAGCTGAAAAAGCAAGACAAAAAATTAATAAATAACTAATATTCATAGTTTTGTGTAAATTTTTAATGTTTAATATCTTTTATATCAATTTCAAAATCTATCTTGAACGAACTTTCTTTATAGAAACTTACTTTAGTTTTAGAAATTTCAATTCTTTCGAATTCCATCGGATATAATTCTTTGAAACTGTTCAAATCAAAAAGCCCGTATTTCCATTGCTTGGGTGCCTTGATAATTAACAACTCAGCTGCACCTTCCTGATCAAACTGCATAGAAGTTGTTTCCGGTTGAAAAACAATCTTACCTAGCCCATCTATAAGTGCCCACTTTTTCTTATTGGTATCGGCAATCATCACTAAAGAATAGGGCAAAACCGTGTGAAATAGTCCCGGTTTATCCAAATATTGAGCTTTTATTACCCATTTTCCATCTGTATCAACATAACCCCAAAACCAATCATCGTAAGCAGCCGCCAATTGGACTGCATTTTTTGAACGCAGTGCATTAAAGTTTTCCATTTTCTTACAGGTTCCTTCCACTGCTGACCATGTTCCGTCTTTTACATGATGGACACCCCATGTTCCGTCTTTTTTGCAGGGTATATTTATGCCGCTGCTGCGATGTCCATTGCCGGGCATAATTTTTTTATAGGCCGGTGTTATTACAACTTTATAGCTTGTATTTTCTTTATCCCACTCCAGTAAGCCCTGCAATTTATTTTGAACTCCAATTACCTGATAAAGATTATATTTTCCATAAAATCCATTTTCATAAACCATGTCTTCTACCACAATAATGGAATCGTATTCACATGGAATCACCTGTTTATTGTACATTGTTGACCAGGCACCCCATTTACCTGAATTTTTAATCGGAAGCAAAAGGTTACGGTCTGTCTCAAGATCAAATCTTGAAACGCCTTTGTATAAGTTTTTTGGATCAATTAAATCCCATTTTGGTTCAACAACCCAACTGCTGAGTAAATGATTAAGTCTCATCCCCCATTTTCCATTAACTTTATAACCAATGAAATCGATGACTTCACCTCCAACAGTCATCAGTTCCTCATACTCAAAAGGTACCAGTACATCCTCATCCAAATTGATAATACCCCATTTTCCGGCATCATTTTTAACCATTAAATAATATTCTGACAACATCTCGTCAGTTTCCAACATGGAATATGTAAAACCGATCATTGCTGAATATTTCGCCTTGAGAGCAGGTTTATTTTTGGTGTCTACCCAGTTCCAATAACCATTATCTTTTACAAGAAACCCGGTCCAACCCTCAATTCCCAGGCTAACCGGATTCGGTATAATTATGGTATCGTACTGATTGGGTATGATTTGTTTACCGGCATTGGTAACACCATAAGCGCCTGACTTACCGCTAACTTTAAAATCAGGCATACCCAAGTCAAAATCATCAATTTGTGCATAGCATAATTGAAAATTGACAAAAAACAACAAAATTGCTAATACTTTGTACATATTTTTATTGGGGTAAATTAGCTATAAACTTTTTTCTAAATGCTTATTAAAATTGAGCAATATGAAGGTAAGTTATTTTAAGGTTTTTAACAATACAATCTATTAAAATTGCAGCATTCAAGTCATAAATGCAACTCTAAATGTTTAGGTTAAAAAGATATTTGTCATTAAAAATTGCAAGTATAAAGAAAAGTTATTTTCGTACATTTTTTTAGACCTTTTTGAATGAGGTCAAAAAATGTCCAGAATAA
>CAINVS010000193.1 GCA_903854205.1 uncultured Bacteroidota bacterium
GTACCTATCATTTTTCTTACGGCAAAAACTATGAAAGAAGACATTATCAAAGGCTTCAAACTTGGCGCCGATGATTACATTTCAAAGCCCTTTACTTCCGAGGAATTGCTTTATCGCATTCAGGCCGTTTTGAAACGCAGCCAGAAACCCGATAAACAGAAACAGGAATCAAAAGATTTTCACATCGGTAAATACCATTTCAATTATCCGTTGCGCATACTCAGCATTAAAAATGAGAAAGGCGAAGAACAGCAGGAAAAACTTTCCCCTAAAGAGGCGGAATTGCTGAAAATGTTTTGCCAGTACAGCAATGACATCCTGCCACGCAGCTTGGCACTAAAGGAAATTTGGGGAGAAGACAACTACTTCACTGCCCGCAGTATGGATGTTTTTGTAACTAAATTACGGAAATATCTGAAAAATGACGAGAATATCGAAATTGTGAATATTCATGGGAACGGATTCCAATTGAGAATTCAGGAGAATGAAGAAGCCTAAACAATTTGAAGATTTGAGGAACCGAACGAAGTGAGCTCCGCGCAGCGATTTGAAAATTTGAAAATGATCACTTTATAAGCAGAATTAATTTGAAGATTTGAAATATAAAGGGCAATCCGGTTTGTGCGGACTGCCCTTTTTTGATGTGTGGAAATTCTAATCTTCCTCCGACGGATATAATTTCTCAATATCCCTTTTGAACCTTTCAGTCAGGTCTTTAACAAAGCCGTTTATTTGTTCCTCTTCTGCAGCTTCTTTCCCTTTTGAAGCGGCTGCTACAGCTTCCATCACTTCAACCATAAACTTAAATTCCGGATCTGGGCCATTGTGATGACAGGCAGAGATAACTTTTTTGTAAACATCTTCCAAATTATTGTTTTTAGATGCTTCGTAGTCAAAAGACCAGATAATTTCTTTTGCCCAGGAATGATTGCCCAGAATCCGTTCCAATGCAGCACGCTCCTCAGCCTGTACGCCACCGTCAGTCATTGCTATCAGGTAAATCAGTTCACCAAAAGCGTCGTAGAGATATGTTTTATTGTCCATGTTTTTTTATGTCGTACGTTGTTTGTTGTTAGTTGTTTGTTGTTTGTTTGACCTATCGTAAAATGAGTTAAGCTTCGACTGACTGGTCTCTGTCTCCTAATTTTTTATCTAGTTCCTATTCCCGTTTCCTTTTCCCAATAGACAAATATAGCTCGAATATTAATTTTAGGCATCCTAAACTGACAAAACTTTTGCCTCACGAAAAAATATGGTATCTTGCAGCTCTTTTTAGTATTTTTTGCAGCTACACTTATGAATTTGTGCATTGATATTGGGAACACCCGTACTAAGCTTGCGGTGTTTGACCAAGACGGAAGTCTAATAAAACTCATTATACGCGACCAGTTTACCTCCGGTAAGCTGGATAAGGTGCTTAAAAAATATGAGATACAGCATGCTATAGTTTCTTCTGTAAAAAAGAAACAGGGGAAGTATAAGCGCATGATGGGCAACAAAGTTAAGACCTTTATTGAACTCTCACATGAGACGCCAATTCCTATACATAACATGTATCAGACACCCGAGACATTGGGCAATGACCGTTTGGCAGGAGTTGTGGGCGCTGCCGCAATTTTTCCGGGCAATGATATTTTGGTCGTTGATGCAGGTACCTGTATAAAATACGACTTTATTGATGCCGAAGGACGATACTTTGGCGGAAGTATTTTACCGGGTATTGAAATGCGTTTTAAAGCACTGCATACCTTTACCGATAGGCTTCCGTTAGTTCATCGGGATAACCTTGAAACACATATTGGTGACACAACATTGACTTCCATACAAACCGGAATACAGTTTGGAGTCGTTTATGAGTTGAAGGGCTTTATTGCCAAATACCGCGAGATCCATCCCGACCTTCGGGTTTTGGCCACCGGCGGTGATGCAACTTTTTTTGAAACTCAGATGGAAAATCAGATATTTGCGGTGCCCGATCTGGTACTGATGGGCTTGAATCAAATTTTAAATTACAATGTTATACAAACCGAAGAAGCTTAATAAGCTTAGAACTGCTGTTTTTAATGTACTGCTCCTTGCTTTTTTATTTTGGAGTACTGCCTGCGAACTCTCTGCTCAAGCCTATACCCGTCGCAATTCTCCTTATTCCCGTTACGGGTTAGGAGATTTGTTCTCCACTCAATATGCACCGCAACTGAGCACAGGTGGAGCATTTGCAGCCACTTACAGCAGTATTTGGGATGCGAGTATCTGTAATCCTGCTTCGTTGGCACATATTCAGTCAACTGTATTTGATGTAGGTCTTTTTTACAAACACAGCAGACTGACGGAAAACAGGAACAATCAGAAAGGTGCTGCCAATGATGGTAATCTTTCTTACCTTTCGCTTTCTTTTCCCGTCACCCGCAGTTGGGAAGTTGAAAAAGATACACTTCGCCGTGGTATCCCAATTCAATGGGGCATGGGCATCAGCCTGATGCCGCACAGTACAGTGGGCTACGACGTGCGTATCAGTCGCGAAGTTCCTGAAATTGGTGAGGTGGAATACAAATATACCGGAGAAGGTACCCGCTTCCGTGCAAATTGGGCAAACGGTCTTCGTTACAAGTCATTTTCACTGGGAGCCAATCTGGGCCTCCTTTTTGGTTCCGTAAAAGACCGCAGCATTATCACATTTAAAGACAGTGCTTATACCTACGGGTACAATGAACGCATCATGACTGAGGAAAATACCCTGGGGCTGCTGTGGGATCTTGGGGCACAATACGATCTATATCTTAAAAAATCAGGCACTATTCCCGATCCGCTGAAAGATATGCGGATTACCTTCGGTGCTACTGCCGGAGCAAGCAACAACCTGCGCATTCTGAGCAAAGAGGAAAGTATCAGATACGGAAGCTATTATGGCATTGATACTTTAATCATTACAGACGACAGCCGCACCAATATGTCCCTTCCTTTAAGTTTGGGCGGAGGTATTGCCATCACCAATGGTATGAAATGGAGATTTGGTCTCAATTATGAAACACAGCTTTGGGATAAATTCAGCTACAGCGCCCGCAGTATCAATGTCGGTAACAGCTACAGTATTGCAGCAGGTGCAGAGTTTACACCCGATATTACAGATGTAAGCAATTATCTTAAAAGAATCCGCTACCGTTTAGGTACTTATTATGGAAAAGATCCCAGAATTATAGGTTCGGGAGCAAATAGTTATCAGCTGTTAAAATATGGCATAACTTTTGGCTTAGGATTACATATGAAACCAAAGAAGTCGACAAAAGAGTTTGCAATACTGGGACAGACAAACATTGGATTTGAATTTGGATACCTCGGACATCCCGAATTAATCAATGAATATTTTTTCCAGGTAAATCTTTCTTTCTCTCTTAATGACTACAGTTGGTTTAAACGTGCAAAATTCAGATAATAAAAATTCTTAAAACAGTCTATATGAAACACCATTTCAAAAACCTGATGAAGTTTGGAGCAGTTGCCCTTTTTGGCCTTACTTTCCAAAACAACTCTTTCGCTCAGTGCAATACATGGGAAAAACATCCACAAGGTGCTGAAGCGGCTAAAACCCAACATGTACTCTACCGTGATAAATTCAAGGAGAAGAAATATGACGAGGCATATCCTATTTGGGAAGAACTGTTCAAGCATGTACAGATTCCTGCTCCTAACAAATTGACTCACTTCTCTGATGGAGCTGATATGTGTTTTGCCTTTGCTAAAGCTGAACAGGACAAAACCAAGAAAACCGAATGGATAGACAAGGCAATTGCCCTTTACGACCAAAGTGCAGCCTGCAACGGTGAAGATGCAACAAGTCGTGCCTATCAGGCATATTATATGTATGCCAACGGTTATGACCAAATGAAAGCTTATAAGGTTTTTGAAAAATCTATGGAATTGGGCAAAGAAAATCCGCCTCCAATGATTATGGTCTATATGTCTGCACTTGCTGTCAATTTTTATAAAAACAAAGTTGCCGGTTTCGACGACAAATACATGCTTGATCTATATGAAAAATTCAAAAAGATCACTGATACCAATGTTCAAAAAGGCAAAGACGCAGCTAACTACCAGAAATATTGGTTAGAATTGGAAAAACAGTATTCTCAGATTCCAAATATCTTTGGTTGTGACTATTGGGTGGCCAAATTGACTCCTCAGGTAAAAGCACAATGGGAAAATTCGGACAGTCTTAAAGCGATCGCTTCCAAACTGTCTGAAAAATGCGGAAAGGACAACGAATTGTACAAAGAGGTTTGGGCACGTTACAAATCTGTGGTTTACACTATAGAAGGCGAACGTCAGAAAGCAATTTTAACTGCAGACAGCTCAACGGTTTACAGTAAAATTCTTGCCTACCGAGTATTGTCCGAACTTGATACTATGAATGCTGTTAATTACAAATCAAAAGAATGGGCTTTGCACCCTGAGTTGGCTACAAGCAGCAAAGAATGGATAGACAATGATACTCGCGGAAAAGCTGTTTATCGTTATGCTTTCCACCTTTACAAAGAGGGTAATTTCAGTGGCGCACGTACTTACTGCCGCGCTACGTCTAAATTACTGCCTAACTGGGGCGATCCTTATATTCTTGTCGGTACTATGTATGCAAGTAGCGGTACCCGCTGCAGCCCAGCCACAAACGGCACCGGTTTCGATGCTCAGATCTGTGTATGGCCTGCAATTGACGAATGGGTAAAAGCAAAGTCTGTTGACCCTTCAGCTGCGGATGAAGCAAACCGCCTGATCGGCAGATACTCAGGCTTTATGCCAACTAAATCTGAACTTGCTGTTCGTGGAATTGCCGAAGGAAGCAGCTTTACTGTACCTTGTTGGATTCAACAGTCTACTGTTGCCCGGGGTATATAATTATTAATGATTAAACATCTTTATAATCTAAGAGGGATGGGAATTTATCCCACTCCTCTTTTATTTTGTATTACAATGAAAAAAATCATCCTAAGCATCCTGCTCCTGCACTCTTTCCTTTACACAGTGGCACAAGCGCTCATCTATGATGAAAATTTCAACGACAATCGTAATAAATGGATAGAGGCAAGCAATGAAAGTCTTTCTGCTTTGATTGCAGATGGCTCGTATAAAATAGAATACAAATTGGGTAGAAAAAGCTGGAACTTTTGGAATAAAGTAAATTACTTTTCCAATAATAAAGATTTTAGCATTGAATCAAAATTTAGGCTGACCGATGGACTTGATGATGGCTCATTTTCTCTTATATTCGGAGTTCGTGATGCTTTTAATCAACACGGAATAGCACTGAATGGTCGCGGTGCTTACAAAATAGACAGTTGGATTGACAGTCAGTATGTCTCAATAAAACCTTGGACCAAACATCCAGCCGTGAAACTCAAGGGATTTGATAATACGCTACGCATTGATGCAAAAGGCAGTTCTGTTTTTTATTATATTAATGATAGTTTGGTTCACAGGGGCTTTAAGCCAGTGTTTTTGGGCCCCAATATCGGCTTCAATTTAGAAAAACAAATAAAGGTATCTGTAGATTATCTGAAACTCAGGCAGGACCTGAAGTTAAATCTTGTTGCCGATGCCGTTCAGGACCGGGTAAAGGAAAATCTGGGGACTGGAATAAACAGCCCGGCAAATGACATTATGCCGGTTATAAGTGCCGACGGAAAAACGATTTATTCTGTCCGCAAAAAATATGTTAAAAATATAGGAAAGGATTTAAAAGACGATGTCTGGGTCTCAACCCTGGGAGATGACGGCAAATGGAAAGAAGCACTGAATCTTGGTGCGCCCATTAATAATGACGATCATAATTTGGTTGTCTATTCATCTCCGGATGGACAAACGCTGATCGTTGGGAATAAATATAGAGCTGATGGCAGTATTTCCGGAAAAGGAATTTCCATTTCCCGAAAAAAAGGAAATTCATGGTCAGTGCCGGAACCTATTGAGGTTGAAAATTATATTAATAACGAGAAACAGGTGGCTATTTCATTTTCATCCAACAGAAAAGTAATGTTACTATCAGTTGCCGGTAAAAATTGTTACGGTTATAAGGATATTTATGTCAGTTTTCAAATAGATGACAATCATTATAGTGAACCCATGAATCTGGGCACAACTATAAATACCTATATGGACGAAACTACTCCATTTTTGGCGGCTGACGGGAAAACACTATATTTCTCATCAGAAGGCCATGTGGGTTATGGCAGCGCAGATATTTTTGTTAGCCGCAGACTTGATGAGAGTTGGACAAAATGGTCTGAGCCGCAAAATCTCGGCCCTGAAATAAATACAGACAGATGGGATGCATACTACAACATTCCTGCTTCGGGAGAAAAGGCCTATATGGTGACAAGTGATCAAAAATTGACAAATACAGAAATTATTTCTATTGAGATTCCTAAAGATGCACGCCCCGAACCGGTAAATATCCTTAGCGGAAAGGTATTTCACGCTATTAGCAAAACTCCTATGCAGGCTGAGGTCAGTTTTCACAACAGCCCAAATCACAATGAGGCAGGTCTTTCCAACTCGGATGCCATCAGCGGAAGCTACAAAATCGTACTGCCCTTGGGCAAGATCTATGAATCTCAGGCCTTGAAAAAAGGTTTTTATGCCGGCTCACAGGTAATAGACCTTAGAAAATCTAAAATTTATACAGAACAAAATCTGGATATTTATCTTTACCCTTTAGAGAAGGGTATTACAATTCCAATAGAAAGAATGAGCTTCGACAACAAGGCTCAAGCAACCGATGAGGCTAAGTTTGAGGCTGACAGACTGATCAATCTGTTGGAACAGTATCCCGACATGAAAATTCAGCTGCAGCTTAGCAATAAAAGTGTAGATCAGGCGAAAAAACAAGCAGACAATCTGAAGTCAATTATGACAGGTGCAGGCATAAAAGCTGACAGACTAAGTGTCTCCACTAAAACAGCAAAAGAATCCTTTGCCTTCCAGATTATTTCGATATACAATCAGGATATCACAGCAGTTCTTCCAAAAGAATTCAACAGTAAAATAGATATAAAAACAATCAAGGCCGGGAATAGCTTCCGCATAGATAATCTCTATTTTTTGGCAGATTCAAGTTCCTTTACGCCCAATTCTATTCGATCTTTGGATGAGTTGGCAGCTTTCTTACAGAAAAATCCAAAAATTCAGGTAGAAATTGGCGGACATACCAATGGACTGCCCGCCCATGCCTATTGCGATCGTCTTTCTGCAGAAAGAGCGCAACTTGTGGCAAAGTACCTCATCTCAAAAGGCGTGGGAATGCAGCAGATCAGCTCAAAAGGTTATGGAAAGCGCGCTCCGCTATCCGATAACAGTACTGAATTGGGCAGGAGGCTGAATCAAAGGGTGGAAGTGAAGGTGTTGAAGGTGGATTGAGTCAACTATTAGTTAGGACTATTTTTTAACATGTCAAGCAATTTTAGGACGGGTAACCGGTTTTAATCTTCAATTTTCCAATACCACTACTCCGTCTCATCCAATATCCTCTCCTCCAAATTCTGCAGTGGTTTCATCATCGCTTCATAAATGACATCATGAATTCTGGAGCGGGTATTGAGGGTCACCAGTTTCATATTTTCACCTGAAGGATAGGTGCGGTTAGAAAGGAAAAGATAGATGATTTTATTGTCCGGATCGGCCCAGGCGCCAATGCCGGTAAATCCTGTATGACCGAAGGTGTTGCCGGATGCCATAGTCGCAATATTTGTACCTTCTCTGCGGTCGAATCCAAGTCCGCGGCGGCTGCGTTTGGAATACTTGGCTGTAAACATTTTCACAGTTTCTTCTTTTAGGTATCGGCGGTTCTGATAAACACCGCCATTCATAAGCATTTGGAAAATTGCGCCCAAATCACTTGCCTGCGCAAAAAGTCCGGCATGTCCGGATACGCCGCCCAGCATAGCAGCGCCCATATCGTGCACATCGCCGTGAATCATCTGCTGTCTGAAATATTTATCTTCTTCCGTAGGTACAACTCTGCTCTTTGGAATGCCGTTCAGCACAGGATTGTACATAATATTTTCCAATCCCATCGGTGTGTAGAATGTTTCCAGCACATAGCTGTCCAATTGTTTTCCGCTCACTTTTTCTATTAGGCGGGTGAAAAGAATAAAGCCCAGGTCGCTGTATTTATAGGCGCTACCGCCGTCAATATCGCCATTGTAGATGCGCTCCCAAAGCAGACTGTCCTGCTTGGGTTTACAGATGTATACGCCTTCGGCCACACGGAAACAGTATTCGGCATCAGGTTTTTTGCGGTAGTGTTTCGGGTCGGGATATTTATTTGCATCAACAGTTTGAATATAAAATGGAATCCAGGCTTTCAGCCCCGCCTGATGCAGCAGAATATCTCTGATAATCAGGTTTTCCTTATTGGTACCCTGCAATTCGGGCAGATAAAAGCTTAATTTCTGTTCAATGTCTATTTTGCCTTCCTCGTAGAGTTTCATGATGGAAACAGTTGTGGCGGCAACCTTTGTTACCGAGGCCAGATCATAAATATCATCGGGTTTTACCTTGCGTTTATTGCTGTAGGTAGTATTTCCGTAGGTTTTATGAAAAGCAATTTTTCCATCTTTGATCACCATGATCTGACAGCCGGGAGTAGCCCCTTTTGTAATAGCTTCATTGGCAATATCATCAATTTTTCTCAGGATTTTTGAGTTGAGCCCCAGATCTTCCGGCATTTCGGCATAACCCAATCGGAACGGCTCGGTTGTTACCCCCATTCCGTATTTAAAACGGGCAGAAGCAGTTACCGGCAATCGGCCTTTGTAGGCCAATCCGCCAAAGATGGCCTGTGCAGCTTTGCGCTCGGCGGCATCGTCGTTGACATAAGTACAGGCCACATAAGTTACATTTTCAAAGAATTTCAGACTGTAGGGGCTGCCGAAAACAGTGAGGACCACCTTCGTGTGTTTGCTCAGCTCGTTGACAAAGAGTCGGGCACTGGGCGAAAGGTCAAAATCGGTCTGCGGATAACGGCCCATGCGGTGCATACCGATGAGGACAATTTCCTGTTTCTTCAGTTCATTCATCAGGCGGGTCTGGTTGGCACCGGTAATGCTCGTTCCGGCCTGAAAGTGATTTTCAATACCCCATTTGTCCAATTCGTACTGGAATGCTGTTTTTCTGCCTGTACCGATAGAGAGTGTGGCGATTTTTCTGCCTCTAATTTTTCTGATCGGCAGCAGATTATCGGGATTATCCGTCAGGGTTATGGCACTTTCTATCAAACGCTCATAAAGTGCGTGTGCATCGGCATTGTTAATGTCGGACAATACATTTTGTGTAGAAACAGCTTTGTATTCGTGAAGACCCAATCGGTATTTGGCACGGAGGACTTTTTTGACACGGGGTTCCAATTCCTCCCATTTCAGTTCTCCGCTTTTCAGTGCCTGACGGGCTTTACTGATAGCGAGATGTACATCGAAGGGCATGAGCACAATGTCGATACCTGCTTTCAGTGCACGTAGTTCAGCATCCCCATCAATAAAATGTTTGGTGACACCCTGCATCATCATGGCATCAGTAAAAGTAAGGCCCTGAAAGCCCATTTTATCTTTTAAAAGATAGGTAACTGTCGGTTTTGAAAGCGTAGTAGGCAAATTAGCGTTGGGATCGAGGGCCGGAATGTGCAGGTGGGCAATCATCACACTCTGTATTCCATGCTGTATAAGGTTTCGGAAAGGAAAAAGTTCCAGACTGTCAAGGCGCTTTGTAGAATGTTTCATCAGGGGCAGATCGTAATGTGAGTCTACATCGGTATCTCCGTGGCCGGGAAAATGTTTGGCGCAGGCCATGACATTGTGATCCTGCATCCCTTTCATGTACTGAAAAGCTTTGGCGGTGACATTTTCTTTGTTTTCTCCGAAAGAACGGTCGCCGATAACCGGATTGGCTGCATTGTTATTCACATCCACCACAGGAGCAAAATTCACATGAATGCCCAGTCTGCGGCATTGACGGGCCACCTCTTTTCCAAAATCATAGATAATTGTATTGTCCTGAATTGCCCCCATCAGAATCTGACGCGGAAAGGCAATGACAGAATCCATGCGCATATTAAGTCCCCATTCTCCATCTACCGAGATTAAAAGCGGAACTTTTTTGGAAAGGCTCTGATAATAATTGGTCAGATGGGCTTCGCGTGTTGGACCGCCCTGAAACATAATGAGACCGCCAACATGATATTTTTCTATCATTTCTTTTACGAGCAATTCATCTACCGCACCTTTATTTGGATAAGATGCTACCATGTACAACTGCCCCAGCCGTTCATTTTCCGACATGGAGTTCCACTTTTCCTCCACCCAGGCATTTTCCTTTTGTTTTTCTATATCATTTGCAGTAAGTGTTCTGTTCTGCGGAATGACAAAGCGTAACATCAGAAAGGCGGAAAACAGTATTAGGACAAGTCCGCTGAGGCGGAACAGCTTAGATTTAAACATATTATTAAAAACTTATCGGACTGATTACAGAAACAACATAAAAATCATACTTTTCCAACAATAAAATAGCAATTAAGGAGTTTTAGCTAAGGACTTTAAGCTAAATTTAACCTATCTTGTATGGAATAGATTTGGCCCTATAGTTAAAAGTATCATTAAAGATAAAGGATAAACAGCTGAAAGGTAATATTGCCTTGCTTAAAAATTATTTTTTTAAGTTTTTTATTTTTTACCAACCAATCCAAAATTGGCTGCGTTTTGATTTAAGTAATGCGCTTCAAATTATTTTTATCATTAAAAAAATCTTTATTCTGCGAATCCTCTACACTCTTGAACTAACAATCTTAAAAAAACATTACAGATAGTGTTCCATAATAGGAAATTGGCTGTCACTACCTTCCCTGCGAAAGATGAAGTATTCAAACAAAAGCACCGATAATGAGTTGATTCAGGGCTGTCGCCTTGGAAACAGACTCGCCCAAAAATGCTTGTACGAAAGGTATTTCGGTAAGCTGTTTGGCATTGCTATGCGTTATACCCCAAATCAGGAGGAGGCTTTGGATATTCTGAACAACTCATTTCTTAAAGTTTTTACCTCGCTTGACAAATACGAGGATAATAACAACCTTGTCGGTTGGATTGCAAAAATCGTTTTCAATACTGCTATTGATCATGTCAGGCTCAATACTAAATACCGTCAGGTAATGGATTTTAATGTTGAAAATGATTCTTCAGTCTGCAATGAAAGTTTAAACAATCTACAGGCTGAGGACCTGTACCGGCTGATTCAGAAATTGCCGGCTTCAAGCAGAACAGTTTTTAATCTTTATGTGGTAGACGGTTACAAGCATAAGGAAATTTCTGAAATTCTTGAAATTTCTGTAGGAACCTCAAAATGGCATTTGGCCAATGCCAGAAAAGAACTGCAGGAAATGATAGGATCCCGTAATGCTTACGAAAAAGGCCAATTATTCAAACTTTAGTAACTATAAGCACACTGAATATAAAATAAATTAAATATAAAAAGTAAAAAAATAAAACTGTCCGAATGAATAAATTTTACGACAATCAGGAAGAAAATATGAACTCCAAACTTAGCGAACACGAATTCGGTATGATACCCGGAGCTTGGGAGGACATGGAAAAACGCCTCAACAAAATCGCCGGACCCTCTGTAGCCTCCTCTACTTGGAGTTCTTGGATAATAATAGGCGTCATACTTATCGTAACAACTGTAGGTTTTGTCATCTATCAGAGCGAAATGCCCTTTGGCAAATCGGAAAACATTTTGCCGATAGTTGAAAAGGAAGATAAGAACAATAATTTTCAGCTGAAGGGCAATCAGGAAAATACCAATAGCAATACAGCAACTCAGGATCCTATAAATAATGTTAAAAGTAAAGCGGAGACAGAAATTAGTAATATCAGTTCCAATAACGGATCTGCCTATCCGCCAAATGTTACAGTAATTGCTCAAAATAACAGTTCTGATTACAACAACATCAACAGGATGCCAATTGTTAGAGCTGAAAAAACGCTGACCAAAGAATCTGAAACTATTAAAACTGTTGAAGAACCTGGTATTGTTGCCAAAACTAAAGCTGGAGATCTGAACGGTCAGCATTCGGAGAATATGATTGTTCACCCTGTTTATACCCGCAGAGTAGAGGTGGTACATACTTTCTCTGAAAGCTATGTAAAATGGCGAAATGAAAACCTGAATAAGGTCATTCAGCCAAGTGGTTTGGACAGGAAACCTTTGATTGACACACCTATCATCAGCATTGACAATCCTTATGCTGTTCCGCAAAAGTCAGTAAAATTTGGTGTCAGTGCCGGTGTTAATACCAAAATCTATAACAGCAACCGTTTTTCTGTAGCCCCGGTACTTGGTGCTTTTCTTCGCAAAAAATTTGCCGGACGCTATGCTATGCAGGCAGAACTGCAGTATAAAATGCTCTTAAATCAGAGCAGAAGCAAAGAAAAAACACCTGAATATATTAACCTTCAGGTGGATGTTGATCCAACTAATGAATTTATGTTTCAGGAGCGTGCTGCCAAAGTCTATAACATAAGCGAGATGCACCTTTTGGAATTGCCGATTTCATTTATTTACCGTTTACACAAAAGACATAATGTTTCTTTGGGTCTGAATGCAGCTTATCTATACGCTGTAAAGACCAAAAATCAAGAAATCAACAGTAGGTCTAATGAAGAATTAGGTTTCAGCTCAGTGGATCTTGGCGCCATTGCAGGATATGAATTTGCCATCAATGATAATTTTGCACTTTCTGTTTCTTACAATGTCGGTTTCCTGAATTTGGCCCGCAATACACAGAACCGCCAACTTGCCATGGCTGATAATGCAGCTTCTTATCAGTTGACCAATAACACTCAGGTGAAAGATGAAGAATGTCTGATGCCTGTACAGGTTGATGAAAACGAACAGATTTTCTTCCAGGCCCCAAATAATTTGTACAATACCGATTTGAAAATATTATTGAGGTATATATTTTAAGTTATTCTCATTCTGGCATTACAAAAGCCCTATAAACTCAGGTTTATAGGGCTTTTGACAAAAACACGCTCGATATTAGGGGTTTTGTCGGTGTTTCTATCTTTGGCAGGACAGATACCTGGAAAAGAGTGCAATAAATTTTCTTTTTCCATATTAGCAGTATGCAGCTTCACTTAAGTGAGGCTGCTTTTTTTTTGCTCATTTTATTTTTAAAAAATAGCCGATATGATTAATAAAACGAAATTTAAACTAAATTTCCAAACAACTCCTTTATTTTACACCTAAGGAAGTCTCCACAGATATAGA